>PLDY01000106.1 GCA_003136895.1 Candidatus Erabacter solicola
CCGGTCGGCGTGCACACCGGCGATTCCATCGTCGTCGCACCGTCGCAGACGCTCTCCGATCTCGAGTATCAGCTGTTGCGGACGGCGAGCGTCAACGTGATCCGCGCGCTCAAGGTCGAAGGTGGCTGCAACATTCAATTCGCGCTGCATCCCGATCGCACCGAATACAACATTATCGAAGTGAACCCGCGCGTGAGCCGCAGTTCGGCGCTGGCTTCAAAAGCGACGGGCTATCCGATCGCGAAGATCGCCACCAAGATCGCGCTCGGCAAGACTCTCGATGAGATCGAGAATCCCGTCACCGGCGTCACCAAGGCCGCCTACGAGCCGACCCTCGACTACGTCGTCGTGAAGATTCCACGCTGGCCATTCGACAAGTTTCCGCGTGCCGATACGCGTCTCGGAACGCAGATGAAATCGACCGGCGAAGCGATGGGCATCGGCCGAACCTTCGCCGCCGCGATGATGAAGGCGATCCGCGGGCTCGATCTCGGCCGCGAGACGATGACGGGAACGTCGATCGAAAATTGGAGCGATGACGAGTTGGAGACGGTGATCGCCGTTCCGACGCACGAGCGCTGGTTCGCACTCGCTGAAGCGCTGCGGCGCGGGCGGACCGTCGAGTCGCTGGCCGCTCTCTCGCAGATCGTTTCGTTCTGGCTCTACGAGTTGTTGGAGCTGGTCGAGTTGGAAGAGCGGTTGCGCACGGAAGCGTTGCCCGCCGACGTGCGGCGCGCGTTCGAACTCGGCTATTCGCAGGCGAGTCTGGCGCGACTGACCGGCAGCGATGCGGCCGGCGCCGAGCAGGCCGGTGCGGGCAGTTTCCGGATGGTCGATACCGCCGCCGCCGAGTTTCCGGCGCGCTCGCCCTACTACTATCTCTCGCGCTACGAGCAGGACGAGATGCGCCGCCCCCCGCGCGAGGCGGTCGTCGTGGTTGGGAGCGGACCGATTCGCATCGGGCAAGGCATCGAATTCGATTACTCGTGCGTACACGCGGCCTGGGCGCTGCGCGAGGCCGGGCGCTCCGCGGTCGTCATCAACAATAATCCGGAGACCGTCTCGACCGATTTCGATATCTCGGATGTACTCGTCTTCGAACCGCCCGGCCCGGACGAAGTGCAGGCGGCATACGATGCGACCGGCGCGATCGGCGTCATGCTGGCGTTCGGAGGCCAGACCGCGATCAACCTAGCCGCCGAACTTTCGCGCCGCGGCGTGCGGATCATCGGCAGCGACCGCGCCAGCCTCGACATGGCCGAGGACCGGGAGAAGTTCGATGCGGCGCTCTCGCGCTTGGGCGTTGCGCGGCCGCAAGGGCGCGCCGCGAACTCGTTCCGGCAAGCGCGCGCCGAAGCTCGCGAACTTGGATTCCCGGTGTTGGTGCGGCCGTCGTACGTGCTCGGCGGGCGCGGCATGGAGATCGTTTACAACGAGGGACAACTCGCCTCGTACGTTGAGACTGCGCCGCCGATCAAGCCCGGCGCGCCGCTGCTCGTCGACAAGTATCTGCCCGGCCTCGAGGTCGAGGTCGATGCCGTGTACGACGGCGAGGATATTCTCGTGCCCGGTATCTTCGAACATATCGAGCGCGCCGGCATTCACTCGGGCGATTCGATCAGCGTCTATCCCCCGCAGACGATCGATCGTGCGATGCAAGACCGCATCGTCGAGGTCACACGCTCGATCGCGCACGAATTGCAGACGCGCGGTTTGATCAACATCCAGTTCGTGATCCATCAGGGCGAACTGTTCATTATCGAGGCGAATCCGCGCGCTAGCCGCACCGTGCCGATCATCTCGAAGGCAACCGGCGTGAATCTCGTTGCAGCGGCGACGCGCGTCGCGCTCGGGGAACGCCTGCGGGACATGCCGTACGGGCTCGGATTGATTCCGGAGATGCCCTACGTGGTCGTCAAGATTCCAGTCTTCTCGTTCGCGAAGATGCGCGGCGTCGAAACGATTTTGGGGCCCGAGATGAAATCGACCGGCGAGGTACTCGGCATTGACGAGAGCTTCGCCGGCGCGTTGCGCAAGGGGTTCGTGGCCGCCGGGATCCGCGTGCCCGATCCGACCTTGCCGGGCGGCCCCGGGCGAATCTTGGTTTCAATCGCCGACGAGGAGAAGAGCGAAGGCCTTGCGGTCTTGCGGCGCTACGCCAATCTCGGCTTCACGCTGGTTGCGACCGATGGAACGTACCGGTCGCTCGTCGAGAACGGAATCGCGGCCGAGCGAATCAACAAGATCGGCGAAGGCTCGCCGCATGTGCTCGACGCAATCGTTGCGCGCGAAGTCGAGCTGGTCATCAACGATGCGGCGGGACCGCGCGAGATGTCGGACGGCTATCGCATCCGTCGCGCCGCCGTCGAAGCGAGCGTCGCTTGCCTGACGAGCCTCGATACAGCCCGAGCGCTGGTACAAGCGCTCGAGTCGAGCGCCGGTCCGCCGCGTTCGCTGCAAGATTACCGCCAATCGGTCGTACGCGCCTGATGCGTTCAGCGCGCCCGCAATCATCAGTAAGGAGTTGGAAGATGGGTCCTTTCCGGTACACGTCCTTAGTAGCCGGCGCAACGCTTGCCCTGATCGCAGCGGGCGGGCCTCCCGCATTTAGCTCTTCGCCGAAGTCGGCGTGTGACTTAGTCTCGGCTGCGGCGGTGAGCGCCGCCGTCGGGGAGCAGGTGCAGCGCGTTTCGACCGCTGCATCCCCGACAAGCCTGTGCGCGTTTGGGAACTTTCCCAAAGACGTTCACGCGACCACCGCGCAATTCCAGCCACACGCTCGCAGCGTGACCGTGGCCCTCTTTAACGCCGCGACCATGAGCGATCCGAAGGTCGGTTCGATCATCGCTCGGGTCGGTTGTCGAACGGTTCTCGCCAAGTGCCAGAAAGCGCTGGCCGACCGCTCGCCGGAGGAGCTCTATAACGCGCAACCGCGCGGCGCCCAGTGTAAGAAAGCATACGCACGTTGTTTCGTCGACGCGACCGGCGCCGTCGTTTGGGCGATGCAGTCCGGGAATGTCGTCGCGATCATGGTCATCAGAGGTTCGACCCTCGAGGGCGCACAGACCGTGCCATCGCCGATCATGGCGCTGAGCGTCTACGCGAATTTCGCAGCCGGGCTCTAGAAACGCCGCGCAGAGGGCTTCCTTTTCCAAGGCTCCTCACTCTAATACCGAATCGAGACGTTCGCGCAGAATGCGTTCGGCGCCGTCACCGATTTCAGCCACGATCTCCGCGGCCGGACGCTCGCGCTCGATCAGGCCGACCGATTGTCCGGCGTAGATGTAAGTCAGGTTGAAATCCTTGGCGGCGGTCGCGCTCTTCAATGTCGAGACGGTCGTCGCATTCGTTGCGGCCTCATCCTCGCGTCCGTGCCACTCTTGCGTGAAACGATTGACGAGGGCGCGGCCGGGATAACGGGCCGGCCATTTGATGCCAAGGGTGCGATCGAAGACGCGCGTCAGCACCGTCTCATCTTCCTTGGCCGCGATGATTCGCGCGCGAGCGGCCGGCGTCGTGCCGGCTTCGTGCGCGGCGAGGAGCGGCGTTCCGATCCACGCGCCTTGCGCACCCGCGGCGAGCACGGCCGCGAGACCTCGTGCGCTGGCGATCCCGCCGGCCGCAACGACCGGCACTCGAACGGCAGCGAGTACGAGTTGCAGAAGCGTCAAGGTTGCGACGTCACCTGTATGTCCGCCCGCTTCGGTGCCTTGCGCGACGATGAAGTCGGCGCCGGCCGCTTCGGCTTCGCGCGCATCGGCGCCCGTATTGACTTGTGCCGCGAGCAGGATGCCGGCTTCGCGAACGCGAGCGGCGTAGGGCGCGATGCTGCCTCCCGTCATCGAGATCACGAACGGCTGTGCGGCGATTGCGGCCTCGAGCAATTCATCACGTTGCGGCAGCGCCCAGGCCATCAGGCCGATCCCAAATCGCATTTCGCCGTCACGTGCGATCGATGCTTCGCGTTCGATCTTATCAGTGGGGTCTGAAGAACCGATGCCGATCATTCCCAAAGCGCCGGCGCGGCTGACGGCATTTGCCAATGCGCCGAACGCGACGCCCGCCATCGGGGCTCCGATGAGTGGATAGCGCAGGCCCCACGCTTCGGTCAAGAAGGTTTTCAGCATCCGTCGCTCTCGGGCGTGCGGCCCGCGAACTCCTGTCGGGGGGGCCAAAGGCTGCGGTCGCGCACGCCCGTAACTAGCCCGGGTGGACCGAATTCCAAAGCCCTCCGATTCGCCGGGACGCGCGTACGTGCTCGGCGGTAACGCCGGGACGCTCGCCTTCGTTTCGTCATTGCGTGCCGAGAACAAACAAGTTACCGCGTGGCTCGCCCCGCTCGCATGGACGCCGATCGGCGTGACGCTCGGCGAGGGCTGGCAGCGCGTGAATATCGCCGCCGACAATCTGGGCGCCTGGGTCGATCAAACATTTCCGCAAGAAGACGAGCGCGCGTTCGTGACGCCGCTGCGCGATCTCGAGATTCTCTTGCGCTCGGCGTGGCATGCCGAGGTTCCGGAACGGCTTTCCGAAGATATCCTGATCAACGCCGAGGATATTCCCGAGGACGTGCTCGACGGCATCGTTCACCCGCCCGAAGCGCTGACCCAGTGCGCGGTCTGCCGGCGCAGTTGCGTGCGCGATCACTTTCAATGGAACGAACGTCAGCTCTGCGCCTGGGACTATCACGCCACGGTCTTTGGTAAACGCGGGCCGTGGCGCAGCGAGCCGTACGAAGACCGGCTCTTCGCGACGATCCCGAAGGCCGCATACGTTGCGCCGGGCCTGCTCGGGGAAGTGAATGTCGAAGCGATTCTGGCCGTGACGGGCGTTCCTGAAGCGCTGATGCGCGCGCTCGTCAACGCGGCGATCGGTGCCGACGCCGCGGCGGCCTATCTCGCCGTCCGGACGGATGAAGGTATTACGGTCCTCCGCGAGCGCAGCACGGCGCCGGTCTAGCTCAGTGCGCTCGACGCGAGGGGTCAACGAATCGATCGCGCGGCTCGGGACGGTCTTCGCGCTCCTGTTCGTCGTGCTGGTCGCGCGCCAGGTCTGGGTTCAAGTCGTCGATGGCGCTCGCGTCAGCGCGAATTCGCACAATCCGCGGGCCTCGCTGTTGCTGCCGTATCGCGGCACGATCGTCGCGCGCGATGGAACCGTGCTCGCGCACTCAACCGCGCGCGGGCGCGTCTATCCGTATGGCGCGGCATTGGCGCAGACGCTTGGGTATGCTTCGATCCGCTACGGAACCTCCGGGCTCGAAGCAGCTTTCGATAAGGAGCTTCAAGGGCACGCCGCCGCCAGCGATCCGCGAACGCAATTACGCGGCGCATTCGGCGCGCCGGATGCCGGCCCGATACGCGGCACAACCATCGTCACCACGATCGAGCCGCGCGTCCAAGCGGCGCTCTATGACGCCCTGAGCGCCTACCCGCGCGGCGCCGGCGTGGCGATCGACCCGCGGACGGGCGAGGTACTCGCGATCGCAAGCGTACCCAGCTTCGATCCAGCCGCGATCGATAAGAACTTCGCCACGATCAGCGCCGATTCGCGGAGCCCGCTGCTCAATCGGGCGATCGCGGGACTCTATCCGCCGGGATCGTCGTTCAAGATCGTGACCGCGGCGGATGCGCTCGACGCCGGCGTCGTGACCCCGGAGTCGGTCTTTGTCGATCGCGGAACGTACAAGGTTGGCTCGTTTCTCGTGCACGACGATAGCGGCGAGAGCAACGGCACGGGACGGCAAGACCTTGCCGGGGCATTCGCGCTTTCGAGCAACGTCGATTTCGCGCAGATCGCGCTCGGAGTCGATGCCGAGCGCTGGTTTCAATACGCGGCGCGCTGGCGCTTGGGCGAATCGCTCGGGTTCACGTTGCCGGCCGAGCGCGACCACCTTCCCGTTCCCGACACCGTTTCGGACAGCATCCTCGCACAGTTAGGCTACGGACAGGCCGACCTCACCGTGACGCCGATGCGCATGGCGCTGATCGGTTCGACGATCGCTTCGGGCGGCACCGAGCCGCATCCGTACCTAGTCCGCTCAATTCGCAGCCACGATGGCCGCGAACGCTCGCTCGCGCCGGGAGCGCCCCTAGCCGTTCCCCTCACGCCCGAGGTGGCCGATCAAGTGCGCAGCTTGATGCTGGCGGTCGTGGAGCGTGGAACGGGGACAGCGGCCGCGCTGCCGGGGATAAGGGTTGCCGGAAAGACCGGGACCGCGACGATTGCGACGGGAAGGGCGCACGCATGGTTCGTGGCGTTTGCGCCGGCCGACGCCCCGCGGGTCGCGGTGGCGATCGTGGTCGAGAATGCGGGTTACGGCGGAAGCGTCGCGGCCCCGATCGCGCGACGCGTGCTCTCCGTCGCGCTGTCGCGGATCACGAAGTAGACGAATGACCGAACGCACCTTGAGCGATCGCTACCGTCTCGAAAACCGCATCGGCGCGGGCGGGATGGCGACCGTCTACTCGGGCGTCGATACGGTACTGCGGCGCCGCGTCGCGATCAAGATCCTGCGCCCGCAATTCGCCGAGGACGCGGATTTCGTCAAACGCTTCTATTTCGAAGCACAGCACGCGGCTAAACTTTCGCATCCGAACGTGGTGAATATCTACGATGTCGGCCGCGAGGGTGAGACGTACTACATCGTCATGGAGTTGATCGATGGTGCCACGCTCGGCGAGATGATCGAGAGCGATGGCCGCTTGCCGGAGCCCGTGGCGATCGAGTTCGCGGCCCAAATCTGCGCGGGCCTCGCCTACGCCCACCGTCAGGGGCTGTTGCATCGCGATATCAAGCCGGCGAACATCCTGGTCACCAAGGATGACGTCGTCAAACTCTCCGACTTCGGCATCGCGCGGGCGGTGACGACGCAGACGGTGACGGTGACGCAGCCGGGACTCGTGATGGGCAGCGTCTACTACCTTTCGCCGGAACAGGCGCAAGGGCACGAGTTGGCCGAGACGAGCGATCTGTACAGCCTCGGTGTCGTCCTCTTCCAAATGCTCTCGGGAAATCTTCCGTATACGGGCGAGTCGCCGGTGACCGTGGCGCTCAAGCACGTCTCGAATCCAATTCCGCCACTCGAGAGTGACGGCGCGATCGGCATTAGTCCCGCGCTGACCGCTATCGTGCGCAAACTGCTGCAGAAGGATCCGGCCGCGCGCTTCCAATCGGCGACGGAGGTTGCGACGGCGCTCCGCGAAGCGCGCGAGAATCCGCTCGTGACGATCCCGTTCGACGTTCCGAGCGGTGGCAGCCGGCTCGAGACGGCGTCGCTCGTGCGAACGATCCCCAATCCCAAACCGCGGCCAGCGCGTTTCCCCGATCGCAGCACGCGCGCGCGGCCGGTCGTTCCCTTCGACGGATACGACGATGAGGATGCCGAGCCGCGGCCGTTTCTGCAACTCTCGCGGCTGCCGTTTTACGTCTACGTCATCGCGCTGGTCGCCGCGATCTTCGCAGGCTACGCGCTCTTCAATCGCGGATCGATCTTCGGGCCGCCGACGCCGATCGCGCTCGAGAGCCTCGTCGGACGCAGTGCGGATGAGGCCGAGAAGGCGCTCGTGGCTCAGGGTTTGGGCTACAACATCGTCGCGCAAGCCAGCGAGACCGTACCGAAGGATAAGATCGTGCGACAGGAGCCCGCGCCGAACGCGAGGGTCGCGCCGCACAGCGTCGTGCAGCTCTACGTCAGTTCGGGCCTTCCGACCGTCGAGATCAGCGACCTTCGCAACTTCTCGCTCGCCGACGCGGAGCGCATTCTGCGGGACGCCAAACTGATCGCCAAGATCACGCCGAAGTACGATAGCAAGACGCCGAAGGACATCGTGCTCTCGCAGACGCCGCCGCGCGGCACGAAGCTTCCGATTCACTCGACCGTCGCGCTGGTCGTCTCCAAGGGCGCGCAACCGGTCGTCGTACCGGAGGTGCTGCAGCTTCTGGTCAACGACGCGACGCAGGCCCTTTCGAAACGCGGACTCAAACTCGAGGTGAGCGAGCGCGTGATGACCGACATCGATGCCGACATCATCCTCTCCCAGAACCCCTTGTCCGGCGCGCATGTCGATCCGGGTTCGACGGTGACGGTCGTCGTCAGCGCGGGACCGCCTTCACTCGGGGTTCCCGATCTCGGGGGCCGTTCGCTTGGAGAGTCGATCGCCGCATTGCAAGGCGCGGGGCTCGGCTACCGTCTGAACTACGTCGTCGACGCGAGCGCGCCGGCGGGGACCGTCATGCAACAAGATCCGGTGCCGAACGCGCAAGCGCGGAAAGGTTCAAGCGTCACGCTCGTGGTTGCGGTACCGGGCGTGGTTCCCGACGTGACGAACATGCCGCTCGATCAAGCCCGCGGCGTGTTGAGCAACGCCGGCTACGCGGTCGGCAATGTCATCTACGGTGCTTCGGGTGACGCGGGTCAGGTCGTGCGGAGCGAACCCGACGCGAATCAGCAGTTGCGTCCCGGTCAATCGGTCGTGTTGCACGTCGCTGGGAACGGCCCGTGACGCTTCGCATCCTCGGCATCGATCCGGGGCTGCGCATCACGGGCTATGGTGCGATCGCGTGCGAGGCCGGCGAGCCCCGCTTGATCGAGGCCGGCATCATTACGCCCGACGTGAAGGCGCCGCTCGAGCAGCGTTTAGGAGAACTTCACCGAGAGCTGTGCGCCGTGCTCGATGTGACGAAGCCGGACGTCATGGTCGTTGAGGAATTGTGGAGCGGATACAAAAATCCGACGACCGCGGTCTTGATGGGGCACGCGCGCGGCGTCTTGTGTCTGGCCGCCCACAGCAAGGGCGTTGCGGTGCGGCATCTCGTGCACACGCTCGTTAAACGCGCGCTGGTTGGATCGGGCGGCGCGACGAAGGATCAAGTGAAACGCATGGTCATGCAACAGTTACACTTGGTCACGACACCGGAGCCGGACGACGTCTCCGATGCGCTCGCGCTCGCACTCGCACTCGCGAACATCGCGCGCACCGAGGCGCGCTTCGGCGAACTCGGCGCCACGGCGCTGCGCTGATGTTTTCGCGCATCAACGGGACGATCGTCGAACGGGCCGAGGCCAGCGTCGTGCTCGACGTCAATGGGCTCGCCTACGAGGTCGTATTGCCGCCTTGCGTCGGCGACAAAATCCCACGCGTCGCCGGCGAACGCGTCACGCTCGAGATCTATCCATCGTTCTCACTCGACGGGAACAGCGGGCGTTTCACGTTCTTCGGTTTCACCAACGCGATCGAGCGCGAGTTCTTCGAAGCCTTGATCAGCGTCGCGAGCATCGGTCCGAAGACGGCGGCCCGCGCGTTCTCGCTGCCGATGGCGCGAATCGCGCAGGCGATCGAGGCGGGCGACCACGGCTTTTTGGTCAAGCTGCCCGGTATCGGTCAGCAGAAGGCGCGCGATATCGTGGCCAAACTCCAGGGCAAGGTTACGAAGTTCTTGCTGATTCGCGAGGCCGGTCCGCATCCGCTCGAAACGATTCCGGACTTCGCGGAAGAGGCGCTCCTCGTGCTGCTGCAACTTGAGTACAAACGCGCCGAGGCTGAAGCGATGATCGCCGACACGCTCGCGACCTCGCCGCAGATTCGCGACGCGGAGACGCTGCTCGCCGAAGTCTACCGCAGCAAACATCGCAAGGCCGAAGCGTCGTGAGCGAGCGGGGGGGCGAGCCCGAGAAGCGGCGGCGCGTCCTCGGGCCGGAGAATGCGGCGGATCGCATCGTCGGACCGGAAGCGGCGGCGATCGAAGAAGAGCTGGTCGGCGCGACGCTACGGCCGCGCTCGTTCGATGAGTACGTCGGACAGACGATCCTCGTCGAGAACCTCAAGATCGCCATCGATGCGGCGAAGCGGCGCGGCGAACCGCTCGAACACATCCTGTTTTACGGGCCGCCGGGTTTAGGCAAGACTACGCTCGCCGCGCTGATCGCGAAAGAGATGGGCAACGCGCTCCGGCCGACCTCGGGCCCGACGCTCGAGAAGCCGAAGGATTTGGTCGGCGTGCTCACGTCGCTGCAGTTGGGCGACGTGCTCTTCATCGACGAGATTCATCGCTTGGGCGGCGTCGTCGAAGAGTACCTCTATCCGGCGATGGAAGATTTTCGCATCGACGTGATGCTCGACCGCGGCGCTTACGCCAAGACGTACAAACTTCAACTCGAGCGTTTCACGCTGATCGGCGCGACGACGCGAGCCGGCATGCTCTCGGCGCCACTGCGCGAGCGCTTCGGGCTCGCGTACCATCTCGACTACTACGCCGTCGACGAACTGGAACGCATCGTCACGCGCAGCGCCGGCGTTCTCGGTATTCCAATCGATGCCGAGGGAGCCGCCGCGATCGCTCGCCGCAGCCGCGGAACGCCGCGCATCGCCAATCGGCTCTTGCGCCGCGTGCGCGATTTTGCCGAAGTCCGGGCCGGCGGCACGATCACGCGCGAGGTTGCCGACGAGGCGCTACGGCGCGAAGGCGTTGACGAACTCGGGCTGGACCGGCTCGATCGCGCCTTCTTGCGTACGATCGCCGAGCAATACCGCGGGGGGCCTGTCGGCATCAACGCGATCGCGGCGACCTTGACCGAAGACAACGAGACGCTCGAGGACGTCGTCGAGCCGTATCTCTTGAAGATCGGGCTGGTCGTGCGTACCGCAAGCGGCCGTAAAGTGACGGCGGCGGCTTACAAACACCTGGGCGTCACGCAGCCCGCCGATGCGGGCGCCCAGCCCCGCCTGCTATAGCAGGCGTGTGCCCGCGCACACCGCGCCGGTGCGCTCGCGCACAGTCGGCGCGAAATGCAGCAGTGCGATGCCGGATTGTGCCGAAAGCAAAAAGGAGATGAATCGGCGGACCTTCGTGGCGGCCCTCGGTGCGGCAGCTCTCCCTCTCCCGCTTGCGGCCCAGGAACTGGCCGGCGACGGCGTCGTCGCCGCCGTCAACGAGCGGCTCGTTCGTGTGCTGCTGGCCAGCGGCGACGCGGTCGCGGAGCCGAAGCAGATCGACGCCTGGCACTTTTCGTGGAACGGCCGCACCTACCGCGGCGGTTACGCGTACGTTCAACTGGCTAGCGGCCGCCGCGGCCTGATCAACGCGGTCTCGCTCGACGATTACTTGTACGGCGTCATCAGCCGCGAGCTCTCGCCGGAGTGGCCCAAGGCGACGCAGGAAGCGCAGGCGATCGTCGCGCGCACCTACGTGCTCTCGAAGATGCGGCCGGAGAAGACCTACGACGTTCTGACGACCGATAGCAACCAGCGCTATGCCGGCATCACGAGCGAGAGCACGGCGGGCCGCGCCGCCGTCGATGCGACCGCGGGCACGATCGTCGCCTATCACGGCGCGCCGGCGCAGACGGCGTTCAGCGCATGTTGCGGCGGCCGTACGGCCGACTCGAAAGACGTTTGGGGCTCGGCGCTTCCCTATCTCAAGAGTTTCGTCGATCCGAATTGCGCCGGCACGCCGGAGTACCGCTGGGAAGCTCAAGTGCCGTACGACACGGTGCAACAAATCTTG
The DNA here is from genome assembly GCA_003136895.1 of Candidatus Erabacter solicola. GTDB lineage: Bacteria > Vulcanimicrobiota > Vulcanimicrobiia > Vulcanimicrobiales > Vulcanimicrobiaceae > Erabacter > Erabacter solicola. The sequence continues at coordinate 11,506 of PLDY01000106.1, forward strand.
GATCTGCCGCGCGCCGGAACGTTACACGGCGTCGAGTTGAAGAATATGACGCCCAGCGGACGGCCGCGTTCGGTCGTCTTTGAAGGCAGCGCGTCGAGCGTCGAAGTGCCGACCGGCGAGTTACGTGCCGCCGCCGGGATGAAGGTCGTGCGCAGCACGTTCTTACGCACCGTTACGGCGAGCGCCGGGGGACTTACGATTTCAGGAAACGGCAGCGGACACGGCGTCGGCATGTGCCAGTGGGGCGCGCAGCGGATGGGCGGCAAAGGCGCGAGCGCATCCGAGATCGTCGCTTTCTACTTTCCCAACACCACGCTCGGGCGTGTGTGAGCGTGACCCTCTGCGGCTGAGCGCCGCCTATCGTTACGCGCTTCCCGAACATCTGATCGCGAAATCTCCGGCCGATCCGGCGGATACGGCGCGCCTGCTGGTGCTTCGCGCGAACGGAGCACTCGAAGACCACGTCTTCGCCGAACTTCCGCGCCTGCTCGAGCGCGGCGACGTCTTGGCCGTCAATGAGACCCGCGTGATCCGCGCTCGCCTGCGCGGCCGCAGCGTGCCGGGCGGCGGCGCGAGCGAGATACTGCTGCTAAAGCCGCTCGACCGCCCGCGCTTCGACGCGGCGGCGCGCCGGTGGCAGGCGCTCGTACGTCCGGGCCGCCGGCTGCGCGCGGGCGCGCGGGTGGAGTTCGGCGACGCCGGCGGCTGCGAGGTCGTTGCGGTCGCGCCCGACGGCATTCGCGAAGTGCTGTTCGATGCGTCGGTCTCGCTGACCGAGTTGCTCGAGCATCACGGTGAGTTGCCGTTGCCGCCCTACGTGGGGCCCGGCGACGACGTGCGCGCCGAGCGCTACCAAACGCTCTTTGCGCGCGTGCCCGGAAGCGTTGCCGCACCGACCGCATCGTTACACTTTACGCCGCGCGTCATCGAATCGTTGGAAACGCGCGGCGTCGAGATCGTCAAATTGGAGCTGGATGTCGGGTACGGAACGTTCAAGCCGATCGGGAGCGAGCGGATCGACGATCATGCGATGCATGCCGAACGCTTCGCGATCCCAGCCGCGACGGCGCTTGCGATCGATCGTGCCAAACGGGAAGGCCGGCGGATCATTGCGGCCGGTACGACCACGCTGCGGGCGTTGGAATCAGCGGTCGACGCGAACGGTTCGCTGTGCGCCGGCGAGGGCGAGACCGCGCTGTTCGTCACGCCCGGATTCCGCTTTCGAATCGTCGACGCACTGCTGACGAACTTTCATCTCCCGGGTTCGACGCTGCTGGTATTAGCGGCCGCTTTTGCGGGCTACGATCGGATCATGGATGCCTACCGCCGCGCGATCGAATCGGAGTACCGCTTCTTTTCGTTCGGAGATGCGATGCTGATCGAAAGGAAAACCGGGCACTAGAGGGCGCGAGGAGGCGGCATGCACTCGCAACGCGGTTTTACGTTCGTGGAGATTCTGATCGCGCTCGCGCTCGCGTTGCCGGTCGGTTTCGCGCTGCTCGGGATCACGGGCGCCGGAATTCGGGCCGCCGCGGCCGCTGCTGCGAACGCCGCTGCGAGTCGCACGATGCTGGAGACGGTCGAGCGCCTCGACGCGGAGTCGCATAGCGCTGCGGCGATCTTCACGCCGCCGAACGACCTCTTCGGCGGAGCGAACTGCACGGCGGAAGGCGACTGCCGCGAGGTCGACTTCTTCACGCGCGATAAGCACGGCGCGGCGCACTTTTGGGCGTACCGCTACGATGCGGCGGCGCAATCGCTCCAGCGCTATGCATATGACGACCTGAGCGCGGGTGGGCCGGTCAATCTGCGCGCGAGCGGCGTCTCGCTGAGCGGCCTGACGAGTTTCAGCGCGCGGCGCATCCCGATCTCGCAGATCGGAATTCCGGCGCTCCCCGGCTACGTCGCGCGCGATGTCAGCGTGCCCTTCGGATATCCGGGCGTCGCCGGCGGCAACGCGATCGTCGCGGTCGACCTGCGCAACGCGGCCTTAGCACTGCATCACGAACTGCTCCCGCGGCTGACGGCGACCGGGTTCACGATCGTCGTCGGGACCTATGCGCCGCAGCCTGTGGCGACGAGCGCTCCGGTGACCTCCGCGTCGGGAGAATTGCGGCCGTACGTCTCTTCGGTCGCCTGGCGCATCGGGCCGTGCGTCAACGTTCCGCTCAGGCAACCTGGCTGCGGCGGTGCTGACGATTCCGGTCTATTGGCGGAGCAGGACGGCGCCGACGCGGGACCGGGCGGAATGCTCGTCGCTCCGGCCGATTCGAAGATCTCGGTCGCCGGCGCGTGCTCCGCGCAACTTGAGGGCGCGCGCGATAAGGCCGGAAACGTATACCTTCGCGTTACGGTTGCGGCGCTCGGCGCAGGCGAACTCTGGCTCGTAAGCGCCGGGTCGGATTACGTGCCGCCGGTTCCTCCGCTGCGCCCCGATTCCGGTCCGTTCGCGACCGGGGTCAAGGCCGGTCCGGGTTACGAGTACATCACCACGTACGGCTTCGCATGTTGAAACGCTGGTTCGAACGAGGTCAGTCACTGCTGGAAACGACGATCGCGCTCGGCGTCCTCTTGGTCGCAGTCACGCTCGGGGCAGGCGCGGTCCTCGCGTTGACGGCCAGCGAACATTCGTCGCAGGCGCGATTGATCGCGCTCGACGCGGCCGGCGACGCGACGACCGAACTCCTGGCCGCGACGGCGTACGATCCGGCCGCGCCGGCACACGTTGCGGCCGCGCATTGGAACAGCGGAGCAATCCAGATCACGAGTAGCGTTCGTAGCGTGGGGCAAGCGCGGATCGTCGGTCTTCATTACGCCGGCCCCGGTGCGAGCGGCGATCTCTCGCTCACGCTGCGCACCGCGACCTTGCCGCCGGGCTCCGTCGTCGACGCAAACCCGGCGCCGGGCGCACGGTAGTCGCGTGTATCTGCAAGCGATAGCGATCGGCGCAATCGTCGCGATGCTGGCGGGTGCCTGGGTGCAATTGGCGAGCGCGAGCGTCTTGACGGCCGCGAAGCACGTCGCCGCTCGCTACGCGAACGTTGCGCTCGAGCGCGCGCAGGACGACGTAGCGGAGTCGATAGCAAGTCAAGTGGCGTCGGGCTCGCCTGACGGGCCGTTCGTCGCGCCGGTGTCGAGTGCGCCCGTGGCGTCCGGACCGTTCTACGTTGCGACCCACGTAGAGATCGGTGGTCAGACGGGAGCGAAGACGCTTTCAGGCAACGTGACCGCAAGCAACCTGCAGCGCAACGCCGGGGTCGTCGAAAATCGGGTCGGCGCAACGCTCGGCGTGACGGTCAGTAACGCCGGCGGCGCCGTGCTGGCGCAGGCCACGCGCCGCGTCACGTTCCGAACGTTCGGCGCGTGGCCCTACGTCGCGATCGCGGGCGCAGACGAAGCTTCGATTGACGGTCTCGCCGTGGCCGACTTCGCCGGCTCGTGCGACGGCAGCGCTTCCTGCGGCGGCATAGACAATCGCATTCACGCCGTCATGCGCTGCGCCGACGCGGCCGAGCCCGAGCGCTGCGCTGGAAGCCCGGACATTCCGGTCGACGCGTTCGCGAATCAAACCTGGAACGATCCAAACGCCGACGTGAAGCCGTGGTCTCGCTAGCGCGCGCGCGCGGCCAGACACTGGTCGAGATCGCGGTCGTCTTGGCCATCGTGCTGACCGCCGTCGCAGGCGCTTACAGTCTATCCCGATCGCCCGCGCCAGCGATCGCGGCGGGCGTTACCCTGCCGGCAATCCTGGGCGAGGCGCGATCGCTGGCGGCGACGTCGGGTGACGGAGCAACCGTCATCCTGGCCCCCGACGGTCCCGCAGGCGCCGCCTCCGCCTTCCGGGTCACGCTCTTCGGCGGTCGTCCCAGACCTGACGGGTTGTTCAACGCGGCCTCCCCGGCGCGGAGCGAGCGCTTCGCCGGGAGCCTCTCGAGTTCGACGGCCGGCGCTGGAGCCGTCGCGATCTTCATATCAACGGCTGGATCGGTGTCGTACGCCGCCTGGTCGCCGGATCGGGGGACCTTGGCGGGCGAGCCGCCCTGCGGCGCGCCGCTTAGCTTTGCGGCGGCCGGAGCCCGCTTCAGCCTGGGCTGCGCCGACGCGCAACTGGTGCGGCAACTATAAGGTAGGCATCCGGTCAGCGTGCAAGCGGGGCCGGATTTCGGGTGCCACCTCGCATGGGGCGTCGATTCTAAGCCTCTTTCGTGTTTGACAACCCTTGCCGTGCTTGGTATTCTTTGCGGGTTGTGGTCCAGCCGCGGACGCGACTTTTTGCGTGCGCGGTGGAACAAATAACATGAACGCCTGGGTACGTGGTATCGTGACCCAGCGAACCGGCTTCCAAGAGGGCGAGACTTCGATGAAGAACATCATCGGCCGCAAGGTCGGGATGACGAGCGTATTCACCGCCGACGGGCGGTACGTCCCGGTGACCGTCATTGAGGCGGGACCGTGCATCGTGCTGCAACGCAAGACGGCCGATTCCGACGGGTACGACGCGGTGGCACTGGCTTTCGGCGACGTCAAGAAGTCGCGCCTCACCAAAGCGATGGCCGGCCGCTTCAAATCCGCCGGCGTCGACGCGAAGAAAGTCGTCCGGGAATTCCGCGACGGCATCGACGGCATGGAAGTCGGTCAGGCCGTTACGGTAGAATCGTTCCAAGCCGGCGATCATGTCGACGTCGTCGGAATCTCGAAGGGCCACGGTTTCGCCGGCGGCATCAAGCGTCATAATTTCGTCGGCGGCAGCCGCACGCACGGTCAGATGATCCATCGCCAGCCGGGCTCGAACGGCGACACGAACGCCGGTCACACGAGCCGCGGCAGCCGGCGGCCCGGGCACTACGGCGTCGATCGCATCACGCATCAGAATCTCGAAATCGTCGTGGCCGACGTCGAACGCAACGTCCTTCTCGTCCGCGGTCCGGTTCCGGGCGCCAAGAACGGGCTCGTCATCGTGACGGCTGCGCTGCGCCCTCCCTCAAAGACGGCTGCCGCGCAGGGAGCGAAGTAGATGCCGACCGTCATCGATCCCAAGGGTGCGACTGTCGGCACGGAAGCGATTCCGGCCGCATTCAGCGGCGACGTCAGCGGCAAGAAGAACGCGATGTTCCGCGCCGTCTTTCGCGAACTTGCGAATCCGCGAGCGGGCACGGCTTCGACCAAACGCCGCGACGAAGTGCGCGGTGGCGGCCGCAAACCGTGGAAGCAAAAGGGCACGGGCCGCGCACGCCAGGGTTCGATCCGTTCGCCGCAGTGGACCAAGGGCGGCGTCGTCTTCGGTCCCAAACCGCGCAGTTACGTCAGCTCGCTCAATAAGAAGGAACGCCGCGCCGCGATGCACGCCGCGCTCAGCGATCGCTTCCAGGCCGATTGCATCACGGTCCTCGCGACCGCCGACGGGTTCGACCTCGTCAAGACGCGCGATCTCGCGACGCTCTTATTCGGCTCGGCCAAAGCTGCCAAGTCGGGCGCGCGCACGCTCATCATCTACGCGCCGAGCGAACACGCCGGCATCGGCGAGCGCCTCGAACGCGCCGGGCGTAACCTCTCCAAAGTCGGCGTGACCCACACGGGCGCGCTCGACGTCAAGGATGTGCTCGGCTATCCGCGCCTGCTGCTCACGACCGCAGCCTTCGAAACGCTTAGCGCGGCCTTCGCCGATCGCGCGATAAAGGAGACCGCCTAATATGGACGCGCGCGACATCATCATTGCGCCGCTGATCACCGAGAAATCGATGGCCGGCACGGTCCACCAGCAGTATTCGTTCGAGGTGCATCCGCGCGCGACGAAGACGCAGATCCGTCACGCGGTCGAGGCGATCTTCAAAGTCAACGTGCTGAAGATCAACACCACCAACGTGGGCGGCAAGCTCAAGAACTTCGCGCGTCGCGGCATGCGCTCGTCGGGCAAACAGTCCGATTGGAAAAAAGCCGTCGTCACCCTCAAGCCTGGCCAGAAGATCGAAATAGCCGGCTTGAATTACTTCGAGCAATAAGATGGCTGTAAAACGTTTTCGCCCGACCTCGGCCGGTACGCGCTTCAAGACCGTCAACGACTTTTCGGAGATCACCAAGAAGAAGCCCGAGCGAAAGTTGACCGAGGTCAAGAAGAAGCACTCGGGCCGCAACAACAACGGCCATATCACCGTGCGCCATAAGGGCGGCGGGACGCGGCGTCAGTACCGCATCATCGATTTCAAGCGCAGCAAGGATGCGATTCCGGCAAAGGTCGCCGCGATCGAATACGATCCGAACCGTTCGGCGCGCATCGCGCTGCTCAATTATAAGGATGGCGAGAAGCGGTACATCTTGGCGCCCGTCGGGTTGAACGTCGGCGACACGATCGAATCCGGACCTGCCGCCGATATCAAGACCGGCAACGCGCTGCCGATCGCAAACATTCCGCTCGGCACCGTGATTCACAACATCGAGCTGCGGCCCGGCGAGGGCGGCAAGCTCGTCCGTTCGGCCGGCTCCTCGGCGCAGTTGATGGCGAAGGAGGGCGAGTACGCGCAGGTGCGTATGCCCTCGGGCGAAGTTCGCAAGATCGCGATGGTCTGCCGCGCGACGATCGGCCAACTCGGCAATCTCGACCACGAGAACATCGTCATCGGCACGGCCGGACGCATTCGCCACATGGGCAAGCGCCCGTCGGTGCGCGGCATCGCGATGAATCCCGTCGATCACCCGCACGGCGGCGGTGAAGCTCGCTCGACTTCGGGCCGCCCCCCCACGACGCCGTGGGGCCAGATGACCATGGGCAAAAAGACGCGCCGCAATAAGCGGACCGCGAAGATGATCGTTCGCAAGCGGAGTTCGAAGTAATGGGCCGTTCCCTTAAGAAAGGTCCGTTCGTCGCGGACCACCTGCTCGACAAAGTCGAAAAAATGAATGCCACGCGCGAGAAGCGAGTTATCAAAACGTGGTCGCGCTCCAGCACCGTCGTGCCGCAGATGGTCGGTCATACGATCTCCGTGCACAACGGCCGCGCGCACGTGCCCGTCTTCGTGACGGAAAACATGGTCGGTCATAAGCTCGGCGAGTTCGCGCCGACCCGCAGCTTCAAGGGTCACGGTGGCGACAAAGCTGTGGTGAAGGCATGAACGAGACGTCGACTGCCGAGCGTTCGCAAGCGTTGGCACACCTCAAGTTTGCGCGGGTCGGCCCGCGTAAGTTGCGGCGAGTCGCCGACGCGATTCGCGGCAAGACCGTTCGCGAGGCTCTTGTGCTTTTGAAGTTCTCGGGCGTCTTCGCGTCGGAGCCGATCGAAAAGTTGTTGCGCAGCGCCGTGGCCAACGCCGAGAACAATCACAATATGGCGACCGACGATCTCTATATAACGAAGATCACCGTCGACGGCGGACCGGGCGGCGGGTTCACCAAGCGTCTCGATCCGCGCGCTCAGGGCCGCGCTGCCTTCAAACGCAAGCGGATGTCGCACGTGACGATCGCCGTCGGACCGACGCCACCCAAGCGGCTGCCGAAGCGCCGTTCGGGCGCTGCGATCGAACTCTCCACCAAAGAGTCGCGTCGCAGCGCGGTCGTTGCGAAGCCGGCCGCGCCCGCCAAACGCACTCGCAAGCCTGCAGCCGCAGCTGCCGGAGCTTCCAAGTAATATGGGTCAAAAGATACATCCGGTCGGACTGCGACTCGGCATCACCCGCACTTGGGAGAGCCGCTGGTTCGAGAAGAAAAACTACAAGCTTTGGCTGCACGAAGATAGTGCGATTCGCAAGTACTTCGGCCGCTTGACGCGGGCTGCCGCCATCTCGAAAGTCGAGATCGAGCGTCGCGCCAATCAAGCGCGCGTCATCGTGCACACCGCCAAGCCCGGTATCATCATTGGTAAGCGCGGCGTCGGCATCGAAGATATCCGTAAGAATCTCGAGCACCTCACGCAGAAAGCCGTTCAGGTCAACGTCGTCGAGATCAAGCATCCCGAACTCGACGCGCGGCTGGTGGGCCAGAACATCGTCGATCAACT
>PLDY01000051.1 GCA_003136895.1 Candidatus Erabacter solicola
ATCGCGTTGTTCGGCGCGTACCAGTGCTTGAAGAACGTCTGCAGCATCGGCCCGGTCGTCTTGTCGAACGAGGGTCGCGTGCCGAGCCCGGTGTGATCGTAGGCCGTGCCGGCGAAGAGCGCCGCGCGCGCTTTGATGTAATAGCGGTAGAACGCGCTGGAGAGATCGCCCGAGACCTCTTGCTCGATCGCGCCGCGCTCCTGCGTCCATTCGGATTGCAGGTCGAGGGTCTCGCGCATGCGCGCCGCTTCAACCTTCAGCGCGATATCGAGATAGTCGGAAGGCGTGGTGATATAGTACTGCGTGATCGAGTCTTGCGTATCCGCATCGAAATCGCCGCCCAGCAGCGTCGTGATCGTCGAAACCTGGTTGGCCGAGAGTTCCCTCGTGGCACGCGCCGCAACCATGTGCTCCTCGGCGTGCGCCATGCCTGGGAATCCGGCCGGCGTATCTTGCGAACCGACCAAGTAGTTGACGATCTCGGTGACGACCGGCGCGAGCGAGTCGCGCACGATCACAACGCGCAGCCCGTTGGGCAGCGTGGCACGCAAAACGTCCTGCGCGGGCGCCGCCTTGAGCGGCGCGAACGAACCGCAGAGCGCGAAGACCAGCGTGGCCGCAATCGTGCGGCGGATTTGATGGGACATGAATCTCTCCTGAAGCGACATCACCCGACTGATATCGCGTTTGGCTCGTGCCATACCTACCGTCGGGTCGGCGCTAGCCGAGCGCGGCCTCGACAACGTGCGCTTCCTGCTCGGCGAAGACCGGATTCGAGAGATAGCGTTCGCCGGTGTCGCAGCCGACCGTGACGATCGTCTTGCCCGCCATCTCCGGACGCGCGGCGAGTTGCAGCGCGGCCCAGATGTTTGCGCCCGACGATATGCCGACCAGCATCCCCTCCTCGCGCGCGGCGCGCCGCGCCATCGCGATCGCATCGTCGTTGGTGACCCGGACGACCTCGTCGTAGATCTTCGTATTGAGGATCGCGGGCACGAAGCCGGCGCCCGTGCCTTGAATCTTGTGCGGCCCGGGTTTCCCGCCCGAGAGAACGGGTGAGGCGTCGGGTTCGACCGCGACCACATAGAATGCGGGCTTACGCGATTTGATGATCTCGGCGACGCCCGTGATCGTGCCGCCGGTTCCGACCGCCGCGACGAACGCATCGACGTTGCCGTCGGTATCGCGCCAAATCTCTTCCGCGGTCGTGCGCCGGTGGATCTCGACGTTCGCTGGATTCTCGAACTGGCCGGGCATGAAATATCTTGCCGGATCGCTGTCGCGAATCTCGTTGGCCTTGCGAATTGCGCCGGGCATGCCTTCGGCGCCCGGCGTCAGCACGAGCTGCGCGCCATACGCTTTCAATAGATTGCGGCGCTCGAGCGTCATCGTGTCGGGCATCGTCAAGATAATTGGATAGCCCTTGGCGGCCGCGACGAACGCGAGCGCGATGCCGGTGTTCCCGCTCGTCGGTTCGATGATGACCGTTTCGGGCCGGAGGCGCCCCTCGCGTTCGGCCGCCTCGATCATGGCGACACCGATGCGATCCTTGACGCTGCCGGCGGGATTGAAGGACTCCATCTTCACGAGAATCGTTCCAGCGACGCCCTTGTTTAGACGCGGGATCTTGACCAGGGGAGTGTTGCCGAACGTGTCGGCCAGATTGTCGTATACGCGTGCCATGATGCTCGTATGACCGCGGGATTCGGGTCAGCGTTGCGGCCCGGCGGAGGCGGATCGGGCCGTGCATCGAACGTACGTTTGCCGTGTTTTCCCTGGTCGAGAAGTCGCTCTATGCCGCCGATGTGGACCTCTGGATTGATTCGATGCGGCCGCGCGCGCGCTGTTATGTCTCGCACGGCCACGCCGCCCACGCCCGGGCCCACGACGTGGTCGTCACCTCGGGCAACAACGCCAAGATCTGCCGCTTGCGCTTCGGACAGCGGCGCGAGCGCACGCCCTCGCTGCTCCCCGACCCGCGCCCCGAGACAGTCTTCGAGACGCACGAGTTCAACCAGCCGTGGCAGATCGGCGAACATCGGCTCACGCTCTTTTCGGCCGGTCACGTGCTGGGCAGTTCGCAGTTGCTGATCGAGGGCGAGCGCGGCCGCTTCGTCTACACCGGCGACTTCAAACTCGAGCTGTCGTACACGGCCGAACCGCCCGAAGTAAAAACGTGCGACGTGTTGCTGATGGAGTGCACCTACGGCCGGCCGCAGTACGTCTTTCCGCCGCGCGCCGAAGTCGCCGCACGCATGGTCGAATGGGCGCGCGCGACGCTCGAGGACGGGGCGATTCCAATCTTCTACGCATACTCGCTCGGCAAAGCACAGGAAGCGCTCGCGATTCTCGGAAGCGCGGACCTACCGCTCACGGCGCACGGCGCGATCTGTTCGATGTCGGATCTCTACCGCGATGCGGGCGTGCCGCTTCCGCCCTACGAGCCGTACGACGCGGAAAACTTCGACGGCGCGCGCGTCGTGATCTGGCCGCCGTCGGGCCGGGCGCTGCCCAAAGCCGTGCGCGGACGGCCGGTGCGAACGGCCTCGCTCACCGGCTGGACGGTCGCAAGTGGCGCGCCCTTTCGCCAAGGCACGGACGCAGGCTTTCCGCTTTCAGACCATGCCGACTTTCCTTCGCTGCTGCGCTATATCGAGCTCGCGCAGCCGCGCAAGGTTCTGCTCAATCACGGCTGGCGCGACTTCGTGGCGCGTTTGCGCGCGCTCGGGGTCGACGCGGAGTACCTCGAAGAGAACTCGCAACTCGCGCTCTTTTAGATTATTGTCCGACGTCCCACATCAAACCGAGATCGCGCTTGGAGAAGGCCCTGAACGCGGTCAGCGTCTCGGTACGCACGACGCCCTCCAGGTGCGCGATGTGTTCGGTCACGAGTTCCGCCAGGTCCTCGTGGTGCTTGACGCGCGCGATCGCGACCAAGTCGTACGGGCCGGCGACGCTATAGACTTCGGTGATCCCGGGAAGCTCGAGCAGCCGCTCCGCGAGCGGCTTCACGAGCCCCGGTTGAATCGTGAACATCACGAAGGCGGTGATCATCGCTTCGCGTCCTTAACGGAAGTCGTTGTCGGTAAGGCCGACGTTGGTCTGCAGGTTGTTGTAGTTTTCAGATTTGACGAGCGACGCGCCGACGTACTCTTCGCGACGCAGCGGGAGATGTTTGCCGTTCGAGAGATGGAGCACGTCCTTCGAGACGTTCCCGTTCTTCGACGGATCGGCGACCGCAAGCGTCACGGTCGTCGTCGCTTGGCCATCGATCGTGGGACCGGGGGCCTCGCTCATCGTTCCGAGCGTGGCGAGGAAATGTTTGATCTGGAAATCGAAACCGGCGCTCTCGATCGTGTCGCCGCGCAGCGACGTCGCCTGACCATCGTGAATGTTGAGCGTCAGATGCACGAGCGAAAGCATGCCGCCTTTATGACCCGAAATCGTGTCGCCGCCGTGCCAGACTGCGACGCCCCCCTTGTTGGAGCCGTCTGTGACGGCGATGTATGCGGCGAACGGATTGCGCCGCCAACGGTAATCGGAGGTGCGATTTTGGACCGACGCGCCATTGTCGGTCGTCTCGTGGCCGGCGAGCTGCTCTTTGTAGTCATTGACGCCGGCGAAGGCTTTCACAAACGCTTCGAAGGCCGGCACGGTCTTGTTGTCGGCGAGGGCCGGCGCGCCGAGCGACGGAAGGGCCGCTATCAAGAGCGCCAGAGCGAGCGCCGCGCGTTTGGAGAGCAACACAGGATCGCTCATCGTACCTCCGGGTTGGGAGTAGGTTCATGATCGCGTTCGCCGCCGTCTGCGACGCCGTCGCGGCGACGCCGGCGACGCTGCTGAAGATCGAACGTCTCGCAGGCTATCTTCGTTCGCTCGGACGCGACGACCTCAACGCGGCTTCGCGATTCCTGGGCGGCGACCCGCTTGGCGCAAGCGATGCGCGGCGCCTCGCGATCGGCGGCCGCACGCTCCTTAACGCTGCCCACCGCGTCTGGGCGTTCGACGACGAGAGCCTGAGCACGGCCTATCGCGCGACGGGTGATCTGGGCGAAGCGCTGGCGCGCCTCTTTCGAGAGCCGGCGGCGCCGGCGCTGTTCGCCGAAACGCTAACGCCGGCGAGCTTAGCGGCGATCCTAGATGAGATCGCCTCCGTCGGCGGCGCCGCGGCGGGAAAGAAACGCGCATACGCGTGCGAGCGCATCTTGCGCGCCTGCCACACCGAGCGCGAAACTGCGTACGCGGTCAAGATCCTCACGGGAGACCTTCGCATCGGATTGCGCGAGGGTTTTGTACTCGCTGCGATCGCGGCCGCCTTCGGACGCGATGCGGCGGCGGTGCGGCGCGCCGCGATGGCCGCCGGCGATATCGGCGCGGTCGTCCTGGCCGCGCGCGAGGGGACGCTCGAGCGGATCGAATTGCGCTTCGGCTCGCCGATCGGTTTCATGCTCGCCTCGCCAATGGCGTTCGAATCCTCATATCGCGAACTGGACGGCGCGACGTGGATTGCCGACGACAAATACGACGGCATTCGCGCGCAAGCGCACAAGCGCGGCACCGAGGTGCGGCTCTTCTCGCGCACCTTCAGCGATATCGGGCGGACGTTTCCCGAGATCGTCAGCGCGCTTGCGCGCCAGGCGGCCGACTTCATCCTCGATGGCGAGATCGTCGCGCGGCGCGACGGGCGCAGCCTGCCCTTTCGCTACCTGCAGCCGCGCCTGCAGCGCAACGATCCGAGCGCCGGCATGCAGGACGAGATTCCGGCCGCGTTCGTCGCTTTCGATGCCATCGCACTCGGACGCGAGTTTCTGGTCGACCGCACCCTCGCCGAGCGGCGCAGCCTGCTCGCCGCGCAATTAGCGCCGGGAGGCGCGTTCGAACTCGCGCCGGCGTTCGCCCTCGAAGCGAATGCGACGCCGGAACTCGTGCGCGAACTCTTTGCGGCCGCGCGCGAACGCGGTAACGAAGGGCTGATGCTCAAACGAGCGGACGCGCCGTACGTACCCGGACGGCGCGGCAAGTGGTGGCTCAAACTCAAGCGCGAACTCTCCACCTTAGATTGCGTCGTGGTCGCGGTCGAATCGGGGCACGGCAAGCGCGCCAACGTACTCTCGGATTACACGTTCGCGGTACGTGCGAGTGCCGAGCGCGACGAGCTGCTGACGATCGGCAAAGCCTACACCGGCTTGACCGACGCCGAGATCGCGACGATGACCGAGTGGTTTCTCGAACACCGCATCGGCGGCGGGCGGCGCACCTTCGCCGTCGAACCGGCGATCGTGGTCGAGATCGCCTTCGACATCATCCAGAAGAGCAGCCTCCATCCCAGCGGCTACGCGTTGCGCTTCCCGCGCATCGTGCGATTGCGTCCCGACAAACGCGTCGATGAGATCGACACACTGGACGATGTCGAGCGCATCTACCGCGAGATGCTCGAACGCGAGGGCGTCGAGCGATGAGTTCAAGCCGCCACGCTCTGCAGGTTGACGCCGGGATCGCGCTCGTGCCGCGGCATCCGGGCGACGCGGCCGAGATGTTCGCGCTGCTCGATCGCCATCGCGTGGCCCTGCACGAATGGCTGACCTGGATCGATGCGACGCACACCATCGGCGACGTGCGGCGCCAAGCGCAATTCTCGCAGACGCAATTCGAGCAACTCCTCGGATTCGATTACAGCATTCGCAACGACGGCGCGATTGCCGGGGCGATCGGACTCTATCATGTCGATTGGTCGAGCCGCAACGCGCAGATGGGCTACTGGCTGGCGCCGGCGGCGCGCGGTCGCGGCTTGCTCACGCGCGCGGCCGGCGCCATCACGAGCCACGCCTTCGAATCGCTGAACCTGCATCGTCTCGAGATTCGCTGTGTGATCGAAAACGCGAAGAGCCGGGCGGTCGCCGAGCGCCTCGGCTACGAACTCGAGGGCACGCTGCGCGAGTCGTACCTTCTGCACGGAACGTTTCGCGATCTCGCGCTCTACGCGATGACCGCCGGGGGCTGGAGCGCGCTAGCCCGGTAAGCCCATCGAGATGTAGCGCACCTCGAGATACTCTTCGATCCCTTGCCGCCCGCCTTCGCGGCCGATGCCGGAGTCTTTGACACCGCCGAACGGCGCCTGCGCCGCCGATGGAACCGGATCGTTGACGCCGACGATCCCGTATTCGAGCGCCTCGGCGACGCGGAAGGCGCGACCCAGATCGCGCGTCCACACATAGCCGGCCAAACCGTACGGCGTGTCGTTGGCGAGCCGCACGGCTTCGTCTTCGCTGCTGAAACGTAAGAGCGGTGCCACGGGGCCGAACGTCTCCTCGGTCAACAAGCGCGAGCCCGCACCGATTCCGGTCAGGACCGTCGGCTCGAAGAAGAGGCCCTCTTTCGCCTTTCCGCCGGCGCGCGCGGTGGCGCCGCGCTCGAGCGCATCGGTTACGTGCGCTTGCACTTTGTCGAAGCCTTGCCGGTCGACGAGCGGGCCGATTTGACTCGCCGCGTCGAGCGGATCGCCGACGCGTAACGCGCTGACGCTGCGCACCAGCCGCTCGGCAAATGTATCGTAGATCGCATCGGCAACGTAAATCCGATTGGCCGAAACGCACACCTGACCGGCGTTGCGAAACTTGCAGGCCACCACATCCTTGACGGCCCGATCGAGGTCGGCATCCTCGAAGACGATGTAGGGCGCGTGTCCGCCGAGTTCGAGCGAGATGCGCTTCATTGTGGCGGCCGACTGCGCATAGAGCTTCTTGCCGACCGCGGTGCTGCCGGTGAAGGTCAGCTTACGAACGCGCGTATCGTCGAACATCACCTGCGAGACGGGCTCGGGATCGAGCGCGGGCAAGACTTGCAAGGTCCCCGCCGGGCCGCCCGCCTCTTCCCACAACTTCGCAAGATAGAGTGCCGTAAGCGGCGTCTGCTCGGCCGGTTTGCTGATATACGTGCAGCCGGCGGCGAGCGCGGGCGCCGCCTTGCGTGTGATCATGCCGGCTGGAAAGTTCCACGGTGTGATCCCGTAGACGGGCCCGACCGGCTTCTTCATCACCATGAGCCGTTTATCGGCCCGGTGCGTCGGGATGAGTTCGCCGTAAACGCGTTTGGCTTCTTCGCCGAACCACAGCGCGAACGAGGCCGCGTACTTCACTTCGCCGCGGCCCTCAGTGACCGGCTTGCCCATTTCGCGCGCCATCAACTCGGCGAGTACCGCTTCGTGTTCCAGGATGAGTGCGTGCCAGCGCAACAACACGGCCGAACGTTCGTAGGCGGTGGTCTTGCTCCAGCTCGCGAACGCGCGCACCGCCGATTCGATCGCCGCAGCGCCTTCTTTCGCCCCGCAGTCTGCGACCTCAGCGAGCATCTCGCCCGTCGCTGGACTGTGGACCGGAAAGCGGCGCTCGGTCTCGACCCACTTTCCATCGATGTAGGCTTGCGTGGGCCACGAGGGGCGCGACAGCGTTTGCATGAGTCTGCGCTTCGCTAGCCGCGCGCCAAATACTTTGGGTTCGCCACTGCCAGCTTACGTGCGACGATCTCCTGTGCGTACGCGAACGCGAGCGCGAAACGATCGGGAGCGTCGTATGCGCCAGCACGAATCTCGGAAGCGAGCTGCCGCCGCCGCGCCTCCGCGTCGCCCGCGGTATACCCCAGCGCGCGCAGCCATTCGTTCTCGACGCGCGCGTCCTCCGGTGCGTTCGCGAGCTCGCGTTCGGCGATCGCCAGCACGTTGGCGGCGATCAAGGCGCGGAAGCGTGCGCGCCGGTCATCGTTCTTGGCCGCGACTTCGCCCGTGATGTACGCGCGAACGGCCGCCAGAAGCTCGGCGAGCGTCGGCCGATCGTGCACGCTCACGCGCACCCCCCGCGAGCCGCGATCAGGCGCAACGCTTCGTGCTCCATCTCGGCCGAGACGCGGCCGAGGCTCGCGAGTTCGATGCTCGGTTCGATGCCCGAGAGATGCCGCCGAGCCTGCATCAACGCGCCGACGGCCCAGCGCACATTGCCCGCAATCTCCAGATAAGCAATACGCTCGCGATCGACGCTGCGGCCGCTCGCCCGTTCGTACGCGCGCAACCAAGTCTCGCGTTCCGCGATGCCGCCCGCCTCGAGCGCATCGTTGCCGAAACGCCAAGCGCGGACGCATAACCATGCGACGTCGATGTCGGGATCGCCGATGTGAGCGAACTCCCAATCCAGCACGGCCGCGAGCGCGTCGCCTTCGACCAGCACGTTACCGATGCGGAAGTCACCGTGCACCAAGGTCGTGCCGGCTTCGCGCGGCGGTTCGTTCCGCACCAGCCAGCGCAGAGCGAGCTCGAGCGCGGGATGCGGCTCATCGACGGAATCGAGTTCGCGATGCAGCCGCTCGAGTTCGCGCGCGATCGCGCTTTCGCCGTCACGCGGATTCGGCAGCAGCTCCTCGAGCCCGGCCGCACGATAGTCGATCCGATGAATCGCGGCGAGTGCGTTCGCGAGCGCTTCGGGCAATGCAGCGCGCGCGGCGGCAAACGCCGGATCCGCGACGAGACGCCGGCCGACGGCTTCGCCCGCCACTCGCTGCATGAAGAAAGCGGCCTTGCCGGCGATCGAGGCCGGCTCGAAGTACGGCTGGGGGACAGGCACGCCCCCGGCGTAGGCCGCGCCTAGCACCGCGAATTCGGTCGAACGCGGAAGGGTCGCGAAGGTGAGAACGCCGCCCATATCGCGCCGCATGACGAGATCGAGCCGCTCGGCGCCGGGCTCGACGATCGCGTCGACCAGCCACGCTTCTTGCGACGCGCCGCCGGCCAACTGCCGAAGCTCGGTAACGCGCACGCTACGCCCGGTCTGCTCGGAGAGAAAACGCTCGACATCGTCACGCACGACGTCGAGCGTATGCGAACCGAGACTCTTCGGTCAACTGTTCGGGTTAGCGAGCCGGTGGGAACGATGCTGCTTGCTTGGTTATCGTTCCCGGGATGCCGGCTTTGTAACGCTGCCGTTCCCGGAAGCGTCGCCGATCTGCCGGCGCAGTTCGAGTTTGGCGAGCGCGGCGCGATGCACTTCGTCCGGTCCGTCGGCCAAGCGCAGCGTGCGCGCCCCCGCATACAGGTGCGCGAGCCCAAAGTCTTCGGCGACGCCAGCGCCGCCATGCGCCTGAATCGCTCGATCGATGACGCGCAGCGCCATGTTCGGCGCGACGATCTTGATCATCGCGATCTCGGCGCGCGCGGCCTTGTTCCCGAGCGCATCCATCTTCTCGGCCGCATGCAGGACGAGCAGACGCGCCTGATCGATCTCGATGCGCGAATCGGCGATCCACTCGCCGATCACTCCCTGCTCGGCGAGCGGCTTACCGAACGCTACGCGCGTGGCGACGCGCGCGCACATCGCCTCGAGCGCGCGCTCGGCCGCACCGATCAGGCGCATGCAGTGGTGGATCCGGCCCGGGCCGAGCCGGCCCTGCGCGATCTCGAAACCGCGTCCTTCGCCGAGCACGAGGTTGGCGGCGGGAACGCGCACGCCTTCGAAACGCATCTCGGCATGGCCGTGCGGCGCGTCGTCGTAACCGAAGACCGTCAGCGGGCGCACGATGCGCACGCCCGGCGTCTCCATCGGCACGAGAATCATCGACTGCTGCAAGTGCTTGGGCGCCGCCGGATCGCTCTTGCCCATGAGAATCAGAACCTTGCAGCGCGGATCGAGCGCGCCCGTCGTCCACCACTTGTGGCCGTCGATGACGTACTCGTCGCCGTCGCGCACGATGCGCGCCGCTATGTTGGTCGCGTCCGACGATGCGACCTCGGGTTCGGTCATCGCGAAAGCCGAGCGGATCGCGCCGCCCAGCAGCGGTTCGAGCCAGCGCTGCTTCTGCTCGGGCGTGCCGTAACGCACCAGCACTTCCATATTTCCGGTATCGGGCGCGTTACAATTAAAGACTTCGGGCGCAATGAAGGATCGGCCCATCGTTTCGCAGAGCGGCGCATATTCGCGATTACTCAGCCCCGCGCCGCGTTCGCTCGCCGGAAGCCATAGGTTCCAAAGGCCGGCGGCGCGAGCGGCCGACTTCATCTCTTCCATGACCGGCGGAATCGTCCAACGGTCGGCAAAGGCACGGTGCTGCTCGAAATAGGTGCGTTCGCCCGGCGCGAAGATGTCGCGCATGAACTGCTCGAGCCGCGCCTGCAGCGCTGCGACTTCGGGACGGAGTTCGGCCGGCATTACACGTATCTCATCGTCGATGCATTCCGACTTGCACGACCCTGCGCCATTTCCTATCCGGCGCGCTGCGGTGATCGGCGCCGGGACCATGGGCAGCGGCATCGCGATCGCCTTCGCTAATGCCGGCATTCCGGTCGTCTCGATCGATGCATCGCCGGAGGCGCTGCAGCGCGCGCGCACGAGCATCGAACGCACCTATGCGGGGCAGGTTGAAAAAGGTCGCATCAGCGAGCTCCAGCGTGAGGAGCGCCTCGCTTCAATCGCAGCCGAAGCGAGCTTCGATGCCGTTGCGAATTGCGACATCGTCGTCGAGGCGGTCTTCGAAGCGCTCGACGTCAAACGTGACGTCTTCGCCAAAGTCGGTGCGCTCTGCCGCAGCGACGCGATCCTCGCAAGCAATACCTCAACGCTCGATGTCGACGCGATTGCCGCAGCGGCGCCGCACCCGGAGCGTTCGCTCGGCCTTCACTTCTTCAGCCCGGCGCACGTGATGCGCCTTCTGGAAGTCGTGCGCGGCGCACGCACATCGGCGGCGACGCTGGCCGCGGCGGTCACGCTCGGTAAACGGCTCGGCAAGATTCCGGTCGTGGTCGGCAATTGCGACGGCTTCGTCGGCAACCGGATGCTGCTGCGCTACCGGCGCGAAGCCGAGTTCCTGCTTCTCGAAGGCGCGACGCCGCAGCAGGTCGATGCGGCTCTCGAGCATTTCGGTTTTGCGATGGGTCCTTTCGCGGTTGCGGACCTGGCCGGCATCGATATCGGGTATGGCGCGAAACTCGAACGCATCAAGCGCGGCGCGGCGCCGCCGTTCGCGGTGACCGATCTGCCCGATGCGCTGGTCGCCGCCGGGCGGCTCGGTCAGAAGACCGGCAAGGGCTACTACCGGTACGCGCCGGGCGCTCGCAAAGGCGAACCCGATCCGGAGGTTGACGCAATCATCGCGGAGGAACGCGCGCGCCTGCGCGTCGTCACGCGTCGGATCGACGACGACGAGATCGTCGAGCGCTGCGTCTACGCGCTCGTCAATGAAGGCGCGCGCATCCTCGCAGAGGGCGTCGCCGACCGGGCGGCCGACGTCGACGCGATCTGGGTCAACGGGTACGGCTTTCCCGCCGCGCGCGACGGCCCGATGGCCTATGCCGAATCGATCGGAATACCAAGCGTGCTCGCCGCGATCCGGCGCTTCGCCGAACGCGACCCCATCTTCTGGCAAGCCGCGCCGTTACTGCTACGCGGGGGCGCCGTGCCGGGCTGAGATCGCGAGCGTATCTTCCACGAAGCGCAGCAAGGTCGCGACCGACTCCTCGAGCGGTTGCGCCGCCGTATCGAGCGTGAGTTCGGGGGCCTCGGGCTCTTCGTAGACGTCGCTGACGCCGCTGAAGTTGAGGATCTCCCCGGCACGTGCTTTGCGGTAGTGCCCCTTCGGATCGCGGCGCTCGCAGGTCGCCACGTCGGCCGCGACGTGAACTTCATAGAACCGTTCGCCGGCCGCACGGCGAGCGTCGTCGCGGTCTTTGCGGTACGGCGAAATGAACGCGGCAATGACGATGAAGCCCGCGTCGGCGAAGAGCGCCGCAACCTCGGCCACGCGACGAATGTTTTCGCTGCGGTCGGAGTGCGAGAACGTCAGATCGCTGCAGAGTCCGCTGCGCATGTTGTCACCGTCGAGCACGTAGACCTGATAGCCGTTCTCGAAGAGACGCCGCTCGACGCTCATCGCGATCGTCGACTTGCCCGAGGCCGGGAGCCCGGTCAGCCAAACGACGGCGCCGCGGTGCCCGTTGCGCCAAGCGCGCGAGTCACGATCGAGTAGATGGTCGACCGCGACGACGTTGGCGGGCGTGCGCTCCACGATCGTCTCGGGTTGAATCGTTCCGCCGCCAACGATGTCGGTGCCATCGAGTAGGATGAAGCGGCCGAGTGCCGGCGAGGTCGCGAAGTCGTCGACCGCGATGACCTCGCGCGAGCGGAAGGTCGCGTCGATCACATCGCCGTGCGCCGCCTCGCCTTCCGGCCGCTCGCGTAAGGTCTGCACGTCGATGGCGCGCTCGATCGAGAGCAGCTCGACGTGCGCGGTGCGCGTTCCGACCTTCAAGCGCAGATGCTGTCCGGGCCGCAGAGCGTAGCCGGCCAGCCAGAGGAGCCGCACGCGCAAGCGGCTGACGAGCGCAGGGCCGCCGCTCGTGCCGCTGACGATATCGCCGCGCTCCACGTAATATGGCTCGTCGATCGCGAAAGCAACGGGAGCACCGGCGCGCACGGTCGCATCGCCGCCGCGATCGGGCCAGCGTTCGATCCGCGCGATCTTGGCGGTGCGGCCGCTCGGCCAAAGCGAAACGTCGAGCCCTTCCTTCAATACTCCCGACGCGACGCGGCCCACGATCGTGCGCGACTGCCCTCGGCGCAACACGCCTTGTACCATCACGCGCAGCTCGGCACTCTTCTGCGGCACGGGAGCGCGCAGTTCGGCCAGCGCTTCGGCGACGGTCTTGCCGTCGTACCACGACATCTTGGAGGAGCGCGTCAGCAAGTTATCGCCATCGCGCCCGACGGCCGGCACGAAGGCGCCGGCCCTAACGTTCAAGCTCCGCAGCCGCTCCGCCATCTCGTGCCGGATCGCTTCGAACGGTTCGCGCGCGTATCCGGCCAGATCCATCTTGTTCACGACGACGATGGCCTGCGTGATGCCGAGCAACTGCAAGAAGAGCGCGTGGCGCAGCGTCTGCTCGGCGACGCCTTGCGCCGCATCGACCACGATCATCGCGGCGTCGGCGCTCGATGCGCCGGTGACCATATTGCGCAGAAACTCGCGGTGTCCGGGCGCGTCGATCAGCAGCACGTCGCGCTGCGGTAAGTGCAGAAGCATCTGGGTCGTCTCGACCGTGACCGCTTGATCGCGTTCAGATTGCAGCGCGTCGAGCGCGAACGACCATTCGAACGGAACGCCGCGGCTGGCGCTGGCCCGCTGCAGCTCGTCGACTTTTCCATCGGGGAGGCTGCCGGTATCGTGAAGGAGCCGTGCGATGATCGTCGATTTTCCGTGATCGACGTGCCCGGCCGCGACGATGCGCGTCACATGTACCCTCCGAGACGCAGCAGTTCGAAGGCGCTCTCGGTTTCGTGGTCCATCGAGCGGCCGGCACGCTCGGGCGCACGCGTCGTCGCGAGCTCCGCGATGATCTCGTCGAGCGTCGCAGCCGAGCTCTCGATCGGAAAGGTGATGTTTTTTTCGCCGAGCGAGCGATACCGCCGGCCGTCACGTGCGAAGTAGAGCGGGACGACGGGAATACTTTCACGTTTGATGTAGCGCCAGATGTCGACTTCGGTCCAGTCCAAGAGCGGGTGGATCCGCAAGTGCATGCCGTCTTCGATCTCGCTCACGAAGACGTCCCACAACTCGGGCGGCTGCCCCTTGACGTCCCAGCCACCGTCGCGCGCCCGCCGGCTAAAGACGCGCTCCTTTGCGCGAATCGCCTGCTCGTCACGCCGAATCCCGACGATGATGCCGCGATACTGCTCGCGTGCGATCAAGGCGCGCAGCCCGGCCGTCTTTCGCGCTGCCGCGCGCGCGCCGGGCGGCAGCGTTTGATCGACACCGCTCTCGGGGGGACACACCTCGTTGCGCAGATCGAGATCCCACGCCGCGCTGATCTCGTCGCGAAACCGGTAGACTTCGGGCAACTCCATCCCGGTGTCCAAGAGCGCGACCGGGAACGGTACCT
Organism: Candidatus Erabacter solicola; assembly: GCA_003136895.1. Taxonomy (GTDB): domain Bacteria; phylum Vulcanimicrobiota; class Vulcanimicrobiia; order Vulcanimicrobiales; family Vulcanimicrobiaceae; genus Erabacter; species Erabacter solicola. Next base: position 13,910 of record PLDY01000051.1, read on the forward strand.
TTCCCAGGAACGCTTTGCGCGCCATCCAGAGCAGCGCGGTGCTGTCCTTGCCCATCGACCACAACATACAGAGCGGCGCGACGCTGAAGAACGCTTCGCGCAAAATATAGATGGTACGGGATTCGAGTTCGTCCAGGTCGGCGGCGGCGCGATCGTTCACGACGCTGATTATCCCGTGGGCTGCGTTAGGTTTCCTCGTCTACAAGAGTAGGCGGCTCGCCGCGAATGCGAGCACGGCGATCGCGACGGGGCGCAGCCATGTCTCCGAGACGATCCGGCTCAGCCGGCTGCCGATCAGCGCCCCAGGCAGCGAACCGGCGACGAGACTGAGTGTACTACGAACGTCCACGTCGCCGAGGGCGGTGTGTCCCAGCGCCGCGACCGGAATGAGCAACGCCGCGAAGGCGATCTCGCTTCCGATCAAGCGGCGCAAGGTCGCGGCCGGCAGCGCGAGCATCATGAGCGGCAACGTCAACGAACCGCTCCCGATCGAGGTCATCGCGACCAGAAAACCGACCGCCGCTCCGATCGCGATCAGACGATTGCGCTCACCATCCGCGCCTCGCACCGACGTCGTACCTTCCAGACCGAGCCAAGCCCGCAGCGCGACGAAAACCGTCACCGCGCAGGCCAGCAGAATCGCGCCCCCAATCCAGTGACGAATCTCAAGATTGAGGAGCGCGAGATCGGCGTGCGCGCGCAGCACCGCCAACAGAGCGACTCCCGCAAGCACCCCGGGAACTCCGCCGATCAACAACATTTTGACCCACGCGCGGTCGATCGTCGCCTGCTTTCCGTGGAGGTAGGCGGCGAGCAACTTCGTCGGCACGCTGTATGCGAGATCCGTTCCGACGGCGACGATCGGTTTGACGCCCAGCAGCAAGATCAAGAGAGGGGCGAGCAGCGAGCTGCCGCCGATTCCCGTCAGTCCGACCAGAACTCCGACGATGAGGCCGGCGACGACGAAATGCCAATCCATCTCGCGTCAGCGTTCCACATATTCGAGACGCCTCAAGACGTAGCTGAGCTTGCGCCGATCGCGCCCGAACGAGCGCGCCGCATGGATCGTGATGTTCAACGGATCGTTCCAGGTAGGCCGCGGCGGCGCGATCGGAATCGTGAAGTCGCCTCGCCCGAATGTTTCGCGCGCGAGCACCCGCCCGCCGGATTCGACCGAGATCGTCTGCCGAGCGAGCGGCGAATCCGCCGGCAAGGAGACGTCGAGCTCGACGAATCGCGATCGCGGCGGCGGCAAAGCGAACTGCGCCTTCGCCGCCGCCCAACCGTCCTCGTACCAGCCTCGCGCAGAGTCGGTATGGAGCGCCGTCTCCGGCGCGACGCCGGACGTCCCGCTCACCTCCGAAGCATGCGCGCGTGCGACGAGGTCGAGGTGGTCCGCAAATATCTCGACGGCGCGCGGCCAGGTGTAGCGCTCGTTGACGAAGCGCTGCCCTTGTGCGCCGAGTGCCGCGCGCGCCGGCGCATCCATCAGGTCGAGCGCGGCGGAAAATTCGTCGCCGTTTGCATACCACAATCCGCCGCCCGACCGCCGGCATTGTTCGACGACCACTTGCGCTTGCGCGCGAACGAGGACCGGTTTTGAAAGCGACCACGCCTCCAGCGTCGACATCGAAAGGCTCTCGTAGCGCGACGGCATGACGAGCACATCACAGGCGGCCAACGCGTCCCACTTGGTGGCCTCATCGACCGGGCCGGTCGTCACGATCCCGCTGCCGCCGATCGGCATGTGCCGTTCGCCGACCAGCACGAGCGTGCCGAAACGGCCGCCGCCGCGGCGATAGGCGCCAAAGTTTTCAGCCAGCGCGTCGCAACCCTTCGCGGGATCGACGCGCCCCAAGTAGAGGATGAACGGCCCTTCGATGCCGTAACGCTTGCGAAAGCGTTCGGCTTGCACGTCGAGCGGCCGTTCGACGCCGACGCCGGCGATCGGACCATCGATCCCGAGATCCGGAAAGCGCGCGCGCACGAAATCCCGTTCACCCGAACTGCAGAAGATGAATCCGCGCGGACGGCTGAAAAAGTGATCCCACATCGGAAAACGGATCGGCCATTCGTCGTGCGCGAGCGGCAACAACACCGACCGCTCCTCGACCATCGGCAGGCCGAAGTAGCTGGTCGCGTAGAGATAACTTACGAACGCAATCGCGTCGTAACGCCGTCCGAACGTTTCGAGATACGCCGTCAGCTCGGACGTGAGCGGCCCCTGCGCGCGCATCCAGGCCTCTTGCATCTCGAGCGGCGGATCGTCATGGGCGAGCACTTGCCGCGAGAGCCGATCGAACTCGGCGGCGCGCCGCGGCCGCTCCACGGGGAAGCGCCGAACGTGAACCCCGTCGATGCGCTCGTGGCCGGCCGGATATGCATTGCGCCAGGTCACGTAGTCGTCCGCGCAGGTCGTCAGCACTTCCACTTCGGCGCGCGCGCGCAGATGGCGCGCGAACCCGGCCGCCAGCGACGCAGAACCGCCGAAGCGCGGCTCGCCGTACTGCGGCACGACGATCGCGTAGCGTGGCCGCCGGAGCGAACTCATGAAGCGACCGGCGACGCCGGGCGCCGCAGTCGCGCGTACTGACCGGAAACGAGCGTGGCTCGCAGATCCGCATCCTGCAGCACGACGTGCGCGAGTGCGGCATCGTCGAGCCGCGAACTTTTCGCGAAGAGAATGCCGGCCGGTCCAAGGACGCTTCGCGTGCGTGGCCCGTCCACGGCGACGATCGGCACGCCGAACGCCATCGCATCCAGGAACGGTGCGAGCGAGGACGGCTCGTCCGCCATCGAGAGAAAGAGATCGGCGGCGCGGAAGCACGCTGCGGTAACGGAAAGCGGAACATCCTCGAGCAGCACGACGCGATCGGCGAGCCGGCTCGCACCGGCGAGTTCGAACAAGCGTTGCGCGAGGTGCGTCTCGGGTGAGAAGCTGCCGGCCAGCACCAAACGTGCATTCGCGCCGAGCGATAACAAGAACGCGAAAGTCGCCACAAGCTCTTCGAGCCCCGAACCTTCGTCGAAGAGTCCCGCGAACAAGACGTTCTGCTTGCCGTCGCGCAGACGCGTCATGACCTCCGGATGGGGCGTCAGATCCCAGAACGACGCATCGTATACGCCTCGCGCCCGATCGTCCCAAAATTCCGGCGCCGGTCGCTCCGGCGACGCGTGACGCATAACGCGCGCGAGCGCCTCTTCAAAACGATCGAGAACGCGAACGCGCGACGCATGCTCGGCATAGTAGGCGCGTCCGCGGGCTCCAACTTCGGTGAGCTCCGGTGCGCTCGCTGCATCGATTCTCGCGATGACCGCGCTCCATTCGGCCTTGGTCGCGGCGATCCAACCGCCGCCCGACGCGATGACCGGATCTGAGGTGGCCGTGCAACGCGCACTCACCGTGACGGGTTTTCCGAACGACCACGCCTCCATCATCACGCGCGAATAGCTCTCGTTGAGGCTCGGCCGAAAGACGGCGAGCGCATTCTCCAGCAGTGCATCCTTCTCGAGATCGCCGACCAGACCAAGATCGACGATGCCGCGCGGACGGTCGTCGAACGACGTCCGGCCCGGACCGGCGAGGAGCAACTGCAACTCCGACATCGGCTCGTTGCGGCGGAAACTCGCGAAACTCTCGAGCAATAGATCGAGATTTTTGCCGGCATCGCGGCGTCCCAGATACAGAATATAACGCTCCGCTGCGAGATCGAGTCCTCCGGCGCGAGCCGCAGGCGATCGTGTCGCACGCTCGATCCATTGGCCGGCAACGACGCCCTTATGCTCGATCCCCGGACCGTACAGACGCACCGCCAAGTCCCGCTCCGCAGGCCCGTTGAACAAGAGCAATGCGGCGGAATGGAACGCAGCCTCGATACCGGGGAGATAGGCGTAGGCCTCGTCGTGCAGACAGGGCATCAGGATAGCCCGCGACGCGACACGCCGCACGCCGTCGACGATCAGCCCATACGGATACGGCACGAAGATAACGGCATCGTACGCGTCGCGCGATTCATCGAGATACGACGCCAATTGCGACGAGACGATGCCTTCCTGGAGATAGGCGGCCTCGAGTTCGGCCGAAACGGGCCGCCGGCCGGGGCGCATCAGCGCCTGGGGCCGATGGACGAGCGCCATGTTGGCCCGCTCGAAAGCCTCGCGATTGCGCCGATCGACGGTGAAGCGCCGCACCGGCACGCCATTTTCGAACGCGAGCCCGGCGGCGAGCCGGTTCTTGGACCACGAGTCGAAGAACGAACGCGAGCACGTGGTCAGCACCTCGATGTCGAAGCCGCGCTCGCGCAAACCGTGAACGACCTGATGGGCTTGCCGTTCGGCGCCGCCGGTTAGTTCGCGGCCGTACCACGGGGTGACGAGCGCGATGCGGCCTTTGCTTTCACTCACGCAGCTCCAGCCGCGCGACCCGCTCTTCGAGCAGCACGATGCGCTCGCGAAGGCGCGCGTTGAGCGCTGCGGATTCGCGCAGCGCGTAAATCACTTCGAAGTTGACGTTACGCTGATCGCGAAAGACGAAGGCCAGCACGCGCAACAAGAGACGCCGGACGAACGCGAGGTTGAACGGGAAGAACGTCAGTCTTCCGGTCCACTTGGTACGAACTTCGGCCAAGCGAGCCGCCGATGCCGTGTGACCCTCGAGCGCTTGTGTATCGATCGTCGCTCCCGTCGCGATGTGACCGTTCGAGCGACTCGCGCCGTCGCCGAACTGACGCCGCACGACTTCCGCGTAGACCCGGTCCATCAGCGCCTCGACGTCGATATCCGGGTTGTTCGGTTCGATCACGATGTTAAGCGAGGGCCAGCGTCTTGCGATCCGCCTCGAATTGTTCCTCGCTGAGCGCCATCGTACTCGGGCCGCCGGTCGTGATCTCGTGCTTGTACGCGAGCGCGTGGTTCAGCACGTGATCGGCATAATAGCGCGCGGTCGCAAGTTTCGCCTGATAGAAATCGTCGCCCGGTTTTTTCTCGGCGACGAGCGCCGCGCGAGCCATCTGCCAGCCGCCGGCGACGTAGCCCCACAGCATGAGATACGGGACCGCGCCTGCGAAGGTGCCCTTGAGATTTTTCATCGCGTTGCCGCCGAGCCACAGCGACGTCTCGCCGAGCGCTCCAACGGCCTTGCCGAGCTCCTTGCCGATCGCCTGGCAATCTTCGTTGAGACTCGCTTCGAGTTCTTTGACGGTAGCTTGCATCTGACCGATGACCTTGGTTGCGGTCTTGCCCATGTCTTTGAGAAACTTGCGCCCGAGCAGGTCGTTGGCTTGAATGCCGGTCGTCCCTTCGTAGATCTGAGCGATGCGCACGTCGCGATAGAGCTGCGCAATTCCGGTCTCTTCGATAAAGCCCATGCCGCCGAAGACTTGCAGCGCTTCCGAGACAAGTTCGGTTCCGAGTTCGGTCGACCAGGCCTTGACGATCGGTGTGAACAGCTCGACGATCGCCTGCTGTTCTTCGCGTACCTTCGCATCCGGATTGAGATGCGCGTGATCGAGCGCGACGGCCGTATAGAACGCGACCGCCCGCATCGCCTCGACTTGCGACTTCAGGTCCATCAGCATGCGGCGCACGTCGGGATGCTCGATGATGCGTACCGGAGTCCATTCCTTGGCCGCGATGTCCTTGGATTGCACGCGTTCCTTGGCGTACGCGAGCGCCATCTGATAGGCGCGATCGGCGAGCGCATAGCCTTGAATACCGACCGAGAAGCGCGCCAAGTTCATCATGATGAACATGTACTTGAGGCCTTCGTTCTCTTGGCCGATCAGGTAACCGACGGCGCCGCCCTTCTCGCCGTAGTTGAGCACGCAGGTCGGCGACGCGTGAATGCCGAGCTTGTGCTCGATCGAGGCGCACGCAATATCGTTGCGCTCGCCGAGCGAGCCATCCGGATTGACATTGACCTTCGGCACGATGAAGAGCGAGATGCCCTTGATGCCTTCGGGCGCACCGGGCGTGCGCGCCAAGGCTAGATGGATGATGTTCTCAGTGTAATCGTGCTCACCGTAGGTGATGAAAATCTTATTTCCGCTGAGCAGATAGTGGTCGCCCTGCGGGACTGCTTTGGTGCGAACTTGCGCGAGATCCGAACCGGCTTGCGGTTCGGTCAAGTCCATCGTGCCGGTCCACTTTCCGGAGACCAAGTTCGGAACGAAGAGTTTTTTCTGTTCGTCGGTGCCCACTAGCAGAATTGCTTCGATTGCGCCCTGATTCAACAACGGGCAAAGCGAGAAGCCGAGGTTCGAACCATTCCACATCTCGAGCGTCGCGGTCGAGAGCACTTGCGGCAGACCTTGCCCGCCGTATTCCGCCGGCAACGGCAAGCCGATCCAGCCCGCATCGGCGAACTGATGGTAGGCTTCCTTGAAGCCTTTGGGCGTGGTCACGTTGCCGTCGGCCCACGTCGCGCCCTGGCGATCGCCGCTCGCGTTCAGCGGCGCGAGCACGTTGCCCGCAAAGTTGCCGGCCTCTTCGAGCACGGCGTCGACCACGTCGGGAGCCTCTTCGAATCCGGGAAGCCTCGCAATCGCCTGGAGATCGATCATCTCGTTGAGGAGGAAGTGGAAATCGCGAAGCGGGGCACGATATGAACTCATAGTACTAGCGGTATTCGACTGGTTGACGGCCATTCCCGGGCCTTAGTCAAACCCCGAAATCGTCGTACCGCCGTCGATCACGATCGTTTGGCCGGTCACGAAATCACCGGAACGCGCCGCCAAGAAGACGGCGGCGCCCGAGATGTCATCGACTTCGCCGAGTCTACCCAATGGATAGTGTTTGACGGCGGTCTCGTAGAGGGCCGGATTGTCGTAGAGCGCCTTCGCGAAATCGGTTCGAACGATGCCGGGCGCAAGACAGTTCACGCGCACGTTTCTCGCGCCCCACTCGACCGCCAGGTTGCGCGCCAACTGCGAATCGGCGGCCTTCGACATCGCGTAGGCGCCGAGGAAACGCGTCCCTTTCAAGCCGGCGATGCTCGAAAGCACGATCACCGCGCCGCCGCCGCGCGCGGCCATCCCGGGGATCACCATGTTGCACAGCCAGAGTGTCGAGCGCACGTTCGAACCCATGATCTTATCGAAAGCTTCGTCCGAGATGGCCGCCAGCGGCCCGAAGTGCGGGTTGACGGCCGCGTTGCAGACCAGTACGTCGATTACGCCGTACTGCGCGAGCGTGGCGTTAACTAGCGCTTGCAACTGATCTTTGTATCCTACATTGCACGGAAACGCGAACGCGTCGCCGCCGGCCTTCTCGATCTCGGCTTTCGCCGCGTCGCAGGCTTCAGGTTTACGGCTCGAAACGACGACGCGCGCGCCGTGCGCCGCGAACTGCTTCGCGATCGCCAGTCCGATGCCGCGCGTCGAGCCCGTTACGAGTGCGACCTTGCCCGTGAGGTCGAAGAGATTCATCGCGCGGCAAAGGCGGGCTTGCGCTTTTCCATGAAGGCCTGCACGCCTTCCATCAGATCCGGGCCGGCGGCCGCTTCTTCTTGCAACTCAGCTTCCTCGTCGAGCCACTGCGCAAAGTGCGCGAGCGTCGACCGGTTGAAGGCGCGCTTGGTCATCCCGACTGCGACCGGCGAAACTTGCGCCAGGCGCTCGGCGTAGGCTTGCGTCTCGTCCGCGAGCGCAGCGGCCGGCACGACGCGATTGACCAAGCCAAGGCGCAGCGCTTCGTTGGCATCGATCTTGTCGCTCGTCCATGCGAGTTCGAGCGCGCGTCCGAATCCAGCCAAGAGCGGCAGCATGAAACTTCCGCCGCCGTCGGGGATTAACCCAATCTTCGAAAAGCCCAGCGTCAGTTGCGCGTCGTCGCCCGCGATGCGCAGGTCGCACGCGAGCGCGACGGAGAGCCCGACGCCGGCGGCGATGCCGTTGAGCGAGGCGATCACCGGCTTCTCGATGCGCCGAATCGCGAGCGCGATGAGGTTGTATCCTTTGCGCAAGTGCTCCGCGACCGAGACCGGCGTGGCGCCGTTCCTGAGGCGCATGAAGGCCTCGAGATCTTGACCGGCCGAGAAGCCGCGCCCCGCGCCGCGCAGCACGATCGCACGAACCGCTTTCTCATGCTCGGCGTAGCCGAGCGCGTCGATCAGTTCGTGCGTGATCGCCTCGTTGAAGGCGTTCAATTTGCCGGGCCGGTTGAAGGTCAGGGTGAGAACGCGGTCGCGCTCCGACCGGATCAAGGCAGACTCGCTCATACCTGCGGGCTTCGGCGCAGCGGCACCAGCACCCAGGGCCGCCGCTCGCACGATTACTAAGTGCAAAACGCACCTAAACGAGGCTCGGCAAACCCGCCCCGGGCCGCCCACCGAAAAAACTCTGCAGATACGTATTACAAACTCAGAAATGTGGTATAACGACGTGGTGCGCGCTCAGGATGACCTAAACGCCGATCCACATCTTCTCGATGTGGCCGATCTACAAGGCCACTTCGTTCAAATGTACGAGCCCGACGACCGGCTGCTCGTGCAGAACGTCGGCCGCTACCTGGCCGAGGGCCTCCGGCGGCACCAGGCCGCGCTCATCGTGGTCACGCCGGAGCACCGCCGAGCCTTCTTCGCCGAGCTCGAGCGCCTCGGCGCCGACCCCGGCACGGCCGAGCGAAACGGACAATTGACCGTGCTCGATGCCGGCGATACGCTTTCGCGCTTCATGGTCGGCGGCTATCCGAACGCGCAGCGCTTCGAGAGCACCGTCGCCACGGTCGTACAGGACGCGCTGGAGCGCCTCGACCACGCCGGGCTTCGGGCCTACGGCGAGATGGTCGGCGTCCTCTGGCAAGCGCGGGAGTTCCCGGCCGCAATCCGGCTCGAGCAACTCTGGAACCGGCTGCGCAAGTCGGTCGAGTTCGATCTTTATTGCGCGTATCCGATCGACGTCTTCGATAAGCAGTTCCAAGCCGGCGTTCTCGATGCGCTGCTCTGCTCGCATACCCACCTTCTGCCGGCAAGTCCCAGCGGCGCGCTCGAAGGCGCGATCCAGCGCGCGATGGACGAGGTACTCGGCTCGAAGGTGCGCGCGCTTGAGGTCCCGGCGAAGGCCGCTCACCGCTCGTCTTGGCCCGCAATTCCCAAGGCCGAAGCGACGATTCTTTGGCTACGCACGAACGTGCCCGACCGAGCCGAAGCGATCCTGGCCCGCGCGCGCGACTACTACCAGGCCACCGCCTAAACGGCGAGATCGCGCGTCCGGTTGCGATGCAACGGAAGCACGACGCGTATCTCAGTCCCGAAGCCCGGAATCTGCCGCACCGAGGCTTCGTCGGCGAGCGTCTTGATCAAATAGATGCCGCGACCGCCCTCATCCAGTTGGTCCTCGGGCAGCGTCGCCGCGAGATAGCGCAGCCCCGGCCCCGTGTCGCGCACGATGACGACCGGCCTTTCGCCGCCCCAATCGATTGCGACGTCGACCAGGCCCGGCGCGTGCTCGACCGTGTTGGCCAGAATCTCGCCGACGATCAGCTCGCTCGTGAACATATCCTCGTTCTCGAGTGCGAGCGAACACAGATACGTCACGATCTCGCGACGCGAGTTGCGCGCCGTGTTGGCGTCGCTGGAATGGAAGCGCCACTTCTTCTCGAGCGGGGGTGCGTCCGAGCGTGGGCCAAGCGCTTCGACGGCGGAGAACTGCATCAATAACAGTGCCGCGTCGTCTCGCGCCGGCAGATCGTCGAAGACGATCTCCTGCACCGCGACGGCCGGCCGCGCGATGCTGACGTTGCCGACCAAGAGCGCAACGGCCATTCGCAGCTTCGCCTCAGCCGAAAAGATATCGCGCGAAAACTCGGTCATACCATCGGTATAGAGCGCGACGACGGTATCGGATTCGATCGGCGCGCTATGCACCGTGAAATCCGGATCGGTCACGATGCCGAGCGGCGGACCGCCGTACGGAAGCATCTGGGCCGGCTCGTGATTGCGATACGCGATCAGTGGCGGCGGGTGGCCGGCGGTTGCATACGTTAGACGCGTATGCGCCGGATCGACGAAGCCCACGAGCGCCGTGACGAAGATATCGGGCTCCTGGAAGCGCAGAATCGTATTGGTCTCGCGCAAGATGGCCGCCGGATCTTCGACGCGGCAGGCGAGCGTAAAGATCGATTGCCGAAGACGTCCGACGATGATCGAGGCCGGCAACCCATGCCCCGCGACGTCACCGATCGAGAAGACGATTCGCCCATCGGGCAACTCGAAGGCGTCAAACCAATCGCCACCGACAAGCGCATCTTTCTCGGCGGGCAGATAGATGGCGTCGAAACGCACGTCGGGCAATTGCGGGAGCTGCTTCGGCAAGAAGACTTCTTGCAGCGCCTCGGCGACGCGTTTGGTTCGCTCGAGCGCTTGCTTCTGCGCATCGATATCGACGTTGCTGCCGTACCAGCGCACGATCGTGCCGGTCGCATCGCGCAACGGTTCCACCCGCGTCAGAAACCAATGGAAGACGCCGTCCGCGCGGCGCAAGCGAAACTCCATCTCGAACGGCTCGCCGGTGGCGATCGAGTGCGGCCAGAGCCGCATGACTTCCAGAAAATCGTCCGGATGATGTGCCGCTTGCCAGCCCCAGCCCTCCGCTTCTTCGGCCGTTTGACCGGTGAATTCGAACCAGCGCCGGTTGTACCAATCGATCCAGCCGCCCGCGTCGGCCGTCCAGCAGATGACCGGGATCGCCTCGCCCAGCGCCAGAAAGCGCAATTCGGAGTCGCGCAACTCGGATTCGCGATCGCGCAGAGCTTCCTCGGCTTGCTTTTGCGGATCGATGTCGACCGCAATTCCATACCAGCGAACGATCTTGCCGGTCACATCGCGCATCGGCGCCGTGCGGCACAAGAACCCGCAGTAGACGCCGTCGGCGCGCCGCAGACGCAGTTCGGTCAGATTGTCCTCGCCGGTCGCGAGCGAGTGCCGCGCTCCTTCGGCCGCCGCGCCGACATCTTCCGGATGCACGAACGCAGTCCAACCCGTCGCGAGCGCGCTCGCCCGGTCCCCCCCGATGAAATCGGTCCAACGCCGATTGAAGAACTCGATACCGCCATCGGGCGCCGCGCTGAAAACCATCGCCGGCAACGTGTCGGCGGTGGCGCACCAGAGGGCGAAACTGGGATCGGCTTCGCGGGCGGCCGGATCCGAGGGATCCATTACGTCGTCAGCAGATCGCGGTAACGTTCGCGCAGATCGCGCTTGAGGAATTTACCGACGCCCGTGCGCGGAATCGCGTCGACGAAGACGACGCGATCGGGGATCTGCCACTTCACCACGCGCTCGCCGAGCCACGCTTGGAGCGAGGGTTCGTCGACGTTCTGCCCTTCGCGCAAAGCCACGACCGCGATCGGACGTTCGACCCACTTGGGATGCGCGACACCGATGACCGCCGCTTCGCGTACCGCCGGGTGGCCCATCAGCGTGTTTTCGAGATCGACGCTTGAGATCCACTCGCCGCCCGACTTGACCAAGTCTTTCGAGCGGTCAACCAGATGCAAGTAGCCGAGCACGTCGATCGTGCAGACGTCGCCGGTGTGAAAGTAGCCGCCCTTGAAGGCGGCCAGCTCTTCGTCAACGCGATAGTACGACTGCGTCACGGCCGGCCCGCGAACCCAGAGGGCGCCCGGCGTCCGGCCGTCGCGCGGAACGTCATCTCCGTCGTCGTCGAGCACTTTCCACGCGACCAGCGGCGTGAAGCGGCCCTGTTTGAGCAACGACTCGCGTTGCTGCTCCCACGGCGCACCGGCCAAGCTCGAATGCAGCCGCGACGAGGTTCCGATCGGCGACATCTCGGTCATGCCCCACGCGTGTACCGTGCGAATGCCGCGCCGCTCGAGATCGTCGAAGAGCGAGGGCGGAACCGCCGAGCCGCCGATGACCAGCGTCTTTAGCGAAGGCAGGCGCGCATCGCGGCGTTCGAGTTCATCACGAACCGCGAGCCATACCGTCGGCACGCCGAGCGAGGTCGTGACCCGTTCGCTTTCGACGAGATCGATGAGGCTCTGCGGGTCGAGCTTGGCGCCGGGCAGCACGAGCTTCGCGCCGACCATGGGAATCAAGAACGGGACGCCCCAGGCGTTGACGTGGAACA
>PLDY01000165.1 GCA_003136895.1 Candidatus Erabacter solicola
GTGAGGCCAGCAGCTCGAGCGCGCCCGGCCAAATCTGCAAATGTTCTTTGCGATACCGATTGTAGGCCACGCCGCAGCGTTCGGCCAGCGTCGCATCGTCGACGCCGGCCACGCCGAGGGCGGCACGCCACATGGCGGCGCGCACGCCGACCAGCGGCGTCGAGAGATTCTGTGCCGTGAGGTTCTGCCAGAACGACTCCGCCTGCGCGACGTAGGCGGCCAGCAGCACGGCGGCGTCGATGCCGCGCTCCGCGGCGACGTCTTGCGCGACGCGTTCGGCCGCGCGGCGATACGTCGCGGTATCGTCGTGCAGCGTGTCGTCGAGATCGAACAAGACCGCAGCCAACGGCGGGCGCACTAGCCGAGCCTCACGCGGAACGAACGAAGTTGGAAGGCTTCGAAGGTTGCATGCAACGCACCCTCGCGCAGTTCGACGCCGCCTTCCGCGAACCGTTCGAGCGCATCGACCGAACTCGCATCGCGCGCTCGCGCGGCACACAGGATCGCCGCGGCGACGCGTTCGCCGTTACACTCCCGGGCGCGCACGATCACGCCGTCACCGTCGTCGGCGGGTTTGGTCGCCACGACCAGCACGCCCGGCGCGTCGCAGACGAACATCGCCGGTTCCGGCGGCCGCGCGTAACGGTCCCACAGGCGCTCGAGTTCTCCGGTCGTCTCGCCGGCCAGCGGAACGAGCGCGTATGCGAAGATCTGCTCGCCGATATCCGCCTGTGCATCGGGCCACGTGCTGCCACGCAGCAACGAGTGGCCGAGTTGCGCCCGGCCGTCGCGCGTCCTTGCGAGATTCCAGCCGTACGTATCGAGCGCGAAGAGCGCGCAGCCGCCCGGCTCAGCGTTGATCGCGATGAAGCGTTGCGCCGGAAACTCGAACTTCGCGCGCTCGGCCTTCGTCGCGGGCGCGACCGGCCGCTCGATCGTGCCGTGGGGCGTGCCGCAGCGCGCTCGCTCGGCTCGCACGGCCAATTCGTTCTCGCAGCGTAGCAGCGTGTGACGCTCGTGCCAATCGAGTGCCAGTTCGAAGCGCAGGAGCGGCTCGCCGTTCGAACATGAGACGCGTAGAGCGCCGAGCGATTCTCCCACACGTATGCGGAACTCGAGGGCGCCGTCGACGATCTCGCACGCTTCGAAACGCACGGGGCGCGTACGGCGTGCGTACGTGCGATCGATATTCCAAGCATCCCAACGCGCCGGCCGGTCGACGTAGGCCGTCAGGACGTTCCCGCGGGCGACCACGTTGGTTCCACCGGTCCGCGCGAGTTCGAGCACGGTCCCGTCGGCGGCAACGCGCGCGCGCAGCAGGTCGCTTTCGAAGACGAAGCCCTCGCCAACGGGGCGTGGGGCCGCCAAGACCGGCGGCGGCGCCGGCTTCGCCCGCGGCAGGATCGAGCGCGCATTGGCCGCGGCGCCGGCGAGAAGCCGTTCGGCGTGCTGATATTCCTGCCGCATGTCGTCGTAGACCGCCCCGATCGACGTGCCGGGCAAGACGTCGTGAACTTGCGCGCGCAACGCGATCTGCCAAGCCTCGCGCAATTGCTTGCGCAGTTCGTCCAGGAAGAACGGCGAGGCGTGCAACGCGACGGCCCACGCGCCGAGTTGCTCGACCTCTGCCAGCCTGCGCTCGAGCGCTGCATTCCCGGCTTTGATCTCGTGATGGGTCGTGTACGTGCCGCGATGGTACTCGAGATAGAGTTCGTCGCGAAGCACGGGTAACTCGCTCGCGCGCAACGAGAGCAAACGAAACCACGTCGCAAGGGATGCGAAGGCGCCGGCTGCGTGCGCGCCCTCCAGCATCGCGTCGGTCGCGCCGCCGCCACCGTCGCCGTATCCGATCAGCAACGGTTCGTCTCGCTGCCGCGCGCGCGCGGTGCGCGCCGTATTCGGACCACCTTCGATCGAAGCGATCTGAGCCGCGAGCACGCGGCTGCCGTCGGGTCCTTCCCAAACAAATTGCGCGTAGGGGAACTGCGTCGTATCGTTCCAGGCGAGCTTGGTCGTCGCGAACGCATCCACGCCGGCGTGCGCGAACAGTGTCGGGAGCGTGTTAGCGAAGCCGAAGGAATCCGGCAGCCACGCGACGTTCGGCACGATCCCGAACCGTTCGCGCGCGTACTCGATTCCATGCACCAGTTGACGCAGCAACGACTCGCCGGAGGGAAGATTGCAATCCGGCTCGACCCACAGCGCGGCGCCGCTCGCGTCAAAGCGTCCGGCCCGAGCTAACGTGCGGATGCGCTCGAAGAGTTCCGGCTCATCCGCTTCAACCCAGGCATAGAGTTGCGGCTGGCTTTGCGTGAAGATATACTGCGGATCCGCTTCGAGTTGGCGCACCGCGGTCGCGAACGTGCGAGCGGCTTTGCGCTGAGCTTCGGCATACGTCCAAAGCCACGCGACATCGAGATGCGAGTGGCCGATTATCGTCAACGCACCGTGCGCGCCGTTCGCGGGCGCGACCGCCGGTGCATCCGTGACGACCTCGATCGAATTCGCGGGCGTCTCGTGCGAGCGGGCGAGCAGCCAGCGCCAGCGCAGTCCGTCGCCGGGCGGCAACCCGTTGGTCGGCAGCGAACGCCGTTCGACTTCGAGCGCGACCGCGCCGCGCGCATCGGGCGGTAATGGCACGCTCAAGTGTTCGCGGTCGAACGCGCCGCGCACGATGCCACCGACGCGCAACAGCGCACCGGTGCGCGTGCGATAGCGCAGCGCAAGCGCGCCCCGCGGGAGCGGTACTTGCGAGCGCAAGCGAACGACGCCGCCGTCCTCGCCGGCCGGCTCGAGGCGCAGGTTCATTTCAGGACCGGGAAACGCACCTCGAACGTGACGCCGCCACCGACGTTGCTATCCACCAGCGCGCCGTTGAGTCCGTTGCGCGTGTGATAACTCAAGCCGCGAACGCCGACGATGTACGCCGTTCCGCCCCGCTTCCAGCCATAACCGGCCGAATAGTCGACCTCGGCTCCCAGTTCCGGCTTATTCGCCTCGGGTAGATTGTTGATCGTATATGCGCCGAGACTGGCTCGAACGTTGGGCAAGACCGCAGCCGAGAGTTCGACGAAGCGATCGCGCGCGATCGGCAGCGTGGCTGCAACCTCATACCGGCCCGACGTGGCGCGTGCATAGTTCGTGTCGCCATTGTTGCCGTTGAAGTTGTGCAAATTGATCAGTTGAACGCCGCCGCCGACGCGAATGCGATGGTTCTTGTCGAGGTCGACCATCGCCGTCGCGTTCAATATACTGAGCGTTGCGGATGAATGGCCGAACGCGCCGCTATTCGTGCCGGCCGCGCCGACCTGGGGAATGCCCTCAAGGTGTAGACGAAACCCGTTCCATTTTTGAGTGATCTCGAGCAGCGCGCCCGGCACGACGCCTGAAACCGGCGTCGGATTATCCTCGCCGACGTGGGAGCCCGCCACGATAGCGCCCTCGATGCCGATCTCGGTCTGGGCGCCCGCCGCTGCTGTTCCCAGCGCGAAGAACAGCAGCGCGCAGCAAAGCCTACTCACCATCGAAATACTCCAGAATCGGATTGTCGCGAACGAGCACGCGGCTCTTCTCGACCAGCAGCTTGTGTGAATCGGGATAATAGCAGACGTCGTCGGGATCGGTATTGGCGATCATCAGCACTTCGCACGGCGTCTCGCCGTCGTTGAGCAACTTGTGCGCGCCCGCCGCCCGGGCGGGAAACGAAATGAGGTCGCCTTTGCGCAAGCGCCAGTTGCCGCGCGGCGTCACCAGCGTCGGCGTCCCTTCGAGGACGTAGTACAGTTCCTCTTCCGCCGCGTGCCAATGCACGGGGCAGAAGGCTTTCCCCGGCGGTAGCCGCGCGACCAGATAGCCGAGCTTCTCGGCACCGATCAGCGGATCGACATCAAGCCACGAGCCTTGGTAGAGGCCGGGCGTCGATGGCCCGTCATGGTACCACACGCCCTCATCGATGTTGATCTTGTTGGCGTAGACGTCGGTGCGTCGCTCCAAGCAATCCCAGATGACGCGCATCGCATCGCCGAAGATGCAGGCCCCGTCGCCGACCAGCAAGTGAGCGGGGCGCGATATGCAGAGACGGCGCAAGGAGAGCGCCGCGCGCGCTGGATCGGTGAGCTTTCCGTCGGGCATGAGCCGAACCGACCCGGCGGGATCGCCCCACAGCGCATCGCCGACGACGACCGTTCGTTGCTTACGAAACAGCAGGGCAATTTCGCCAGCGGTTTTCAGCCCCTCAAGCGCGATGACGCGCGCGCCCGCCAATTCTTCGCCGTCGTTCAGGCGGCGGTCGACCGGCCCGCTCAGCAGCGCGGCGTCGGCTTCACTCGCCGCGATCTTCGCCCCGAATCGCTTCGCGATTGCTCGTGCGTCGCGCTCGTGATCGCGGTTGGTAACGGCAACCCACGCCAAACCACCGCGCCGTTCGATCTCGGCAAGGTCCTCTTCGCTCAGCGGAAGCGGATCGATCGCCAGATTTCCGCCGCCGTCGACGACGAAGAACGAGTTGAAAAACAGATTCCGGTCGGGTTGCCACACCGACCATATGAAGATTCCATCCGCCACGGTTGCCTGCATGGAACGCCTCTTCAGGATGCGAGCGCCGGGCCCTACAATGCCGGAAAGGTCTCGATCTCCTCGCCGGCGATGAATGCGTCGGCATCGAGCGAGAAGAGCGCCATGTCACGCTCGAAATAGCGCACGGTACCGCCCGCCTGCATCCCGAGCTTGCGCATCACGTTCAGCGACGCCGCGTTCTCCTGATGCGCGATCGCGACGATCTCGCGCAGACCGGCCTGTTCGAACCCGATGGCGAGCGCGGCGCGTGCGGCTTCGGTCGCGTAGCCGCGCCCCCAATACGGCCGATCCAGCAGCCACGCGACTTCGACTTTGTCGGAGGCCGGCAGATTCTGTAAGCCGCACCAACCGATCACCTCGTCGCCCTCGCGTTCGAGAATCGCCCAAATCGTATGGTCGCGCGTTCGCGCGTCGGTCGACCAGCGTGAGAGCGCGCGCCGCGCGGCCTCAGGCGGTAACGCGCCGCCCGAGCCGACATGACGCATCACGACCGGATCGCCGAAAAGCCGTTCGATCACGGCGGAATCTTCCGGCTCAAATCCGCGGAGGATCAGGCGCGCCGTACGCGCCGCAAGCAGCGGCCCGTTCATACGCGCGTCGTCGAGAGCATGCCGTAGAACGGTAGCCGGCGCACCGTCAGATAGAGGCTCGGCGTCGAAGGGCGCAGATCGCGGGACAATCCTTGTCCTCCGTTCGGGTAGATGTTGTAAAACTTCGAATGCTTCGCGACAACGTGCCCGCGATCGTCGAAATAGCGCGATTCGTCATCGCGTACTTCCGCCCCAGACGTACTCTCCATGACGCGCGCAAGCGTTCCCGATTCACGAAAACAGTAGGTGCTATTCGCGCGTAACTCAAGCGACCGCGCCTCAATATCGACCAGCACGACGCGCCCGTCGATCTCCCATGTCTTCGCGACCTCGCTGTAGATATCGGGGTCGACGGCGATGCGGTGCAAGATCGCAGCCGTCGCTTCGCGCCACTCCCCGCGCTCGTCGCGGCCATAGAGGCGCGCAAATGCCTGGGGTTCGCTCTTGAGCACGCGATCGGCCGAATTCGCGCAGAGCACATCGATCTGCGCTGCCACAACGGCGTCCCGCGACTCCAACGGCGGCGCCGGCAAAGCGGCGCACGGTGCGAACGCGCAGCCGAGTGCGAGAATAGCGATTCTTCGCCTCACGGGTGCGACATTCGTTTGAGGTCCTCGTGCAGCTCGTCCAGCTTGCGGAGCACCAAGTCGCTCGAGCCGTCCCGTTGCGCCGAAAGGACATCGAGCGTCGTGCCGACCCCGTGCGCGAGCACAAGCAGGGCGTCCGATTCATCGGGAGCGTAGGATTCGCCGTTGGGCTTCGCTCCGCAGACGAGTACGCCAACGAGCGCGCCGCGCGAGAACATCGGAAAGGCGAACTCTCCGCGCAACGCGGAATCCTCGATCGATCCGAGGTCGATCGGCTTGCGCCAGGCGCGCAACGCCAGGATCGCGGGATCGTTCTCGCTAGCGATCGTGCGCGCACCGTCGGTCTCCGGAGACGATGAAAATGCCGTAGCCCCATTCTCGACCAGAATCGAGGCATCGGCGTGGGTGTGGTCCTTGACTTCGCGAACGGCCCGCTCGAGCAACACGGAACGATCGGTGATATAGGAAGATTCGTGCGCGAAGCGGCGCAGTGCGGCTTCATCTTCGTGCCGCTTGCGGAAAAATACGCGATCGACGAAGCGGTCGACGTGCCGGTGGATATAGCGCATCGACAAACCGAGGCCGAGGGCCAGGCTCATTCCGATAACGGTGCTGGCCGTGTGACCGGTGCTGACGAGCCACTCCCTCGCTGCCCATTCGACCAGGACGAACGCGCCGATCACGATGGTGGAAACGATCGCGAAGATGAGCGCCCGATTCAAGACAAAACCCACGTCGATCAGACGCCGGCTGAGCGCGGCGTAGGTCAGCGCGAGCGGCGCGGCAAGGATCCCCAGATTGCCGGCAAGGCTCCAGAGGACGGCGTTCGCGTACGATGACGAGGCTGAGATTGCAATCCCAAGCACGATAAGCGAGCACAAAATGGCCGCGAGAGGTGCGATCGTCCACACCGCTCGCTGACGCTCGACGCCACGGGCAGCCGCAATTGCGAGCACGCTGCAGAGCGCTGCCGTGAGGATAGCGCCTACAAACGCGACGAGCCACAGGAGCTCATTCGTGAACGCGGGCGAATCAATCTGTAGCCCCATAATTCTGAAAATCCAAGCCACGGAGTTCGCGATTGAGATCGCGACGAATGCGTAGCAGAGCCATTGTGCGATACGACGAAATCGTGAGAGCGGCCGGGCGAAACACCCGGCAAGCGCCGCCCACAACCCCATCGCTAACAGCACAGCTACGCCGCTGACGATGTTGAAGAGAATGTGCACCCACGCCCATGGCGCCGCGAAACCGCCCGTGGCGCCTATGAGAACAAAAACCACGAGCCACAGCGAGAGCAGTCGCATCTGATGTAAGTCGGCGCGACGCCATGCAATGAGAGCTGCAAAGAGCAGCAGCCAGAAAGTCCCGAACGCACCGAGCAGGAAGTCCCAATATCGGGCTGCCTGAAGCGGACGCGGTATAACCGTCAGCTCAGTTTGCAGCGTTCCTCGCTGCACCAAGAGGTTGATAGGCCGCCCATTGAGCAGCCCCTGCCCGAAACCCAAGAGCGAAAGACGCTCGAGGGGACTGTTTGCGCGCATGTCGATGCGATCGCCGGGACGAAGGCCGGCACTTGCCGCCGGCCCGCCGGGTTCGACCGAGCGAACATCGACGCGGGACAGTCCCGAAAAGCCGTCGACCGTAGCTCCCAAGCGGCCCCACCATGGCGGCGCGCCGCCCATTCCGGTCACGTCAAGCACCGACGCTGTCTGGATGAGCGCCGTAAGCGCGCAAATCACCAAGAGGACTGGCCGCCATGCGACGCGTCTCATGCCGGGCTCTTAATCGAGCCGGACGCCGGTTCCGCCCGGTCGCGCTAGTTTCCGACCAACTCCCGCAGCGCGTGGGCGAAGATCTTGGGCGCCTTGCCTTGGAAGAGCACGCTCTCGTTGCCGCCGATTTGTTTGCGCAGCTCGAGCAGTTCGTCGCGCAACGCGGCGGCTTTCTCGAATTCGAGGTTGGCGGCGGCCTCGTGCATCTTTTTTTCGATGTCGTTGGACATCGCCAGCGCGACCTCGCGCGGCAGGTGCTCGCCCTTGAGTTTGGCGGCTTCGCTGACCTCGCCGCTCGCGACCAAGTCGAGAATGTCGCGCACTTCTTTGCGGATCGACTTCGCTTCGATGCCGTGCTCGACGTTGTGCGCGAGCTGCCGTTCGCGACGCCGCCGCGTCTCGCCAAGCGCCTTCTCCATCGAGGCGGTGATCACATCGGCGTACATCAAGACTTTGCCTTCGACGTGGCGCGCTGCGCGGCCGATCGTTTGGATCAGTGACGTGCTGCTGCGCAGATAGCCTTCCTTATCGGCGTCGAGGATTCCGACCAGCGAAACCTCCGGCAAGTCCAAGCCTTCGCGTAACAGATTGATGCCGACCAGCACGTCGAAGACACCGCGGCGCAGATCGCGCAAGATCGCTATGCGCTCGAGCGTCTCGATCTCACTGTGCAGATAGCGGACCTTGAAACCGTTCTCAAGCAAGAAATCGGTCAGGTCTTCGGCCATCTTCTTCGTCAGCGTAGTGACCAGGACGCGCTCGCCTTTTTCGGTGCGTTGCCGAATCTCTTCCATGAGATCGTCGACTTGATTGCGCGTCGGGCGCACCTCGACTTCGGGATCGACCAGGCCCGTCGGCCGGATGATCATCTCGGCGACCTGCGTCGATTTTGAAATCTCGTAGGTCGCCGGGGTCGCGCTCACATAAATCGTCTGGTTGAGATGCGTTGAAAACTCGTCGAACGTCAGCGGCCGATTGTCCATCGCGCTCGGCAGACGGAAGCCGTGATCGACCAGCACTTGCTTACGCGAGCGATCGCCGGCGTACATGCCGTGCACTTGCGGGATTGTGACGTGCGACTCGTCGACGAAGAGCAGCCAGTCCTTGGGAAAGAAGTCGAGCAGACAGGACGGCGTCGAGGCCGGTTCGCGGCCCGCGAGATGGCGCGAGTAGTTCTCGACGCCGTTGCAGTATCCGACCTCGCGCAGCATATCGAGATCGTAACGTGAGCGCATCTCCAGCCGCTGCGCTTCAAGCAGCTTGCCGTTGTCGCGAAAATATTTGAGCCGCTCCTCGAGTTCGATCTCGATCGCGGTCACCGCGCGGCGCAACTTCTCGTCGGGCGTGATGAAGTGCTTGGCGGGGAAGATCGTGATCTCGTCTTTCGACTCGACGTACTCGCCGGTCATCAAGTTGACGACGTTGATCGCCTCGATCTCATCGCCGAAAAACTCAATCCGGTGGACCAGCTCTTCTTCGACGCCGACGAACTCGAGGGTATCGCCCCGCACGCGGAACGTGCCGCGCACGAGGTTGAGGTCGTTGCGGCGGTACTGCATATCGATCAGGCGGCGCAGGAAGACGTCGCGATCGATCTGGTGGCCGACCTTGACCGGCAGCGACATCTCAATATAGTCCGCGGGCGAACCCAAACCGTAGATGCACGAGACGGAGGCGACGATCAGCGTGTCGCGCCGCGTCAGGAGCGACTGCGTCGCCGAGTGGCGCAGTCGCTCGATCTCGTCGTTGATCGAACTGTCCTTCTCGATATACGTGTCGGTATGCGGGATGTACGCTTCGGGCTGGTAGTAATCGAAGTACGAGACGAAATACTCGACCGCGTTGTTCGGAAAGAAATCCCGGAACTCGGCGCAGAGTTGAGCCGCCAAGGTCTTGTTGTGGCAGAGTACGAGCGTCGGCTTTTGGACCATCTCGACGACCCGGGCCATCGCGACGGTCTTGCCGCTGCCGGTCACGCCCAAGAGCGTCTGCGCCTTGTCGCCACGGAGCACGCCGGCGGCCAGCTTGTCGGTAGCAGCGGGTTGGTCGCCGGCCAGCGCATACGGCATGACCAGCTCAAAACGATCGGACATCGGCACCTACCTACGACACACCGGGAAGCAGGGCCGTTTCAGCCCGGCCGCTACGGGAGACCCTAGCTTCGGCAGGGAAACCTGCCGGAGCAATACGCCCGTCGTCGCGAGACCTCGGTCTCCCCGTCAGGAGTCTGCCGTGATACAGAAACCCTTGCTCTTTACCGGAAACTCAAACAAAGCGCTGGCCGGCGAGGTCGCGAGCCGGATGGAATCGCGACTGGGTAGCGCGCTGGTCGACAAATTCAAGAACGACGAGTGCCGCATCGAGATTCGCGAGAACGTGCGCGGCGCCGAAGTCTTCGTCATGCAGTCGATCTGCAAAGCGCCGAACGGTCAGACCGTCAACGATTCGTTGATGGAACTGCTCCTGATGATCGACGCGCTCAACCGCGCCTCGGCCTACCGGATCACCGCGGTCGTTCCGTATTACGGTTACGCCAAGCAAGACAAGAAGACCAAAGGCCGCGAGCCGATCTCGGCCAAGTTGGTCGCGAACTTGATCGAGAGCGCCGGCGCCAAGCGACTGGTCACCCTCGATCTGCACGCCGCGCAGATTCAAGGCTTCTTCGATATCCCCGTCGACAATCTCGAAGCGACGCCGACGCTCTGCTCGTATCTCAAGCAGCAGGGCTTCACCGGCAACAAGATCGTCGTCGTCTCGCCTGATGCCGGCGGCGTCGCGCGCGCCGAAAAGTTCGCCAAGCGTCTGAACTCGACGCTCGCCATCGTCTTCAAACGCCGCCCCGAGCCCGACGTTTCGGAAGTAACCGAGATCGTCGGCGACGTCGACGGCAAGATCGCGATCGTCGTCGACGACATGATCTCGACCGGCGGCACGCTCGCCAAAGCAGCCGAAGCGTTGATCAAGCGCGGCGCGACGAAGGTTTACACCTGCGCGACGCACGGCATCTTCGCCGGCGACGCGGCGCGCGTACTCATCGACTCGCCGATCGAAAAAGTGATCGTCACCAACACTTTGCCCAACGTCGAAGACACGCTCGGTCCGAAGTTCAAAGTGCTTTCGATCGCGCAGATTCTGGCCGACGCCATCAAACGCATTACCGCCAACCGTTCGGTCTCCGAACTGTTCGCCAAAGAGGAAGAAGACCGGCCTCCGCCGTCACTCGGCCCGCTGCTCGACCTTCCTGAAGCATCCCTCACGCCCGCGTCATAGCCGGCTAGAAAGCAGACCACACCTCAATGGCAAGCCTCAAAGACAATCTCGCCGTCGAAACGCGCTCCACGGCCGGCTCGACCGCCTCGAATTCACTGCGTAGGGCCGGCAAAGTCCCGGCGGTGCTCTTCGGCCACGGCGTCGACGCGCTGCCCGTCGCACTCGACGCGAAGGCCTTCGACGAACTGCTCCACTCCGGCGCGAAGAACAGCCTGCTGCACATCACGATCGACGGCAAGACCAAAGATACCGCGCTCCTGCGCGAGGTCCAGCGCGATCCGATTACGCGTCGCATCCTGCATGCCGATCTGCAGCGCGTCAGCGCGACCGAGACCGTCGGCGCGTCGCTGACGCTGGTGACGATCGGCGTGCCCGACGGCGTCAAGAACTCGGGCGGCGTCATGGACGTCATCTTCCACGCGATCGATGTCGAGGGGCCGGCCAACGCGATCCCGCCCAACATCGAGGTTGACGTCACGGAACTCGGGCTGCATCAGCACGTCACCGCCGGCGATGTCAAGCTGCCCGCCAACTTCAAACTCAAGATGGATCCTTCGACCGTCTTGATTGCGATCGAGCCTTCGCGCACCGAAGCGCAAGCGGCTGAGACCGCCGCGGCTGCCGCACCGGCACCCGTCGAAGTTCCGACCGTCGGCGAAACGACGCCGGGGGCGGACACGACCCAGGGGAGCGCGTCGTAGCGAGCGGGACCAAGATCGTCGCCGGGCTCGGCAATCCCGGCAAGAGCTACGAGCGCACGCGCCACAACCTCGGCTTTCGCATCGTCGAGGAAGTGGCGCGGCGGCTCGCCGTCACCACCTGGAAAAACAAAGACGGAGCGGCGCAAGCGCACGTCGCCGCGCGCGCCGTCGTCCTCGTCAAGCCGCAATCGTACATGAACGATAGCGGCATCCCGCTCGCGCGAATCTCCCATTGGTGGAAGACGCCCGCGGGCGATCTGCTCGTCGTCGTCGACGATCTCGATCTGCCGCTCGGGCGTCTGCGTATGCGCGCCTCGGGCGGCTCGGGCGGTCACAACGGTCTCAAGTCGATCATCGAACATTTCGGCACGGAGTTTTCGCGACTGCGCGCCGGCATCGGCCGCAGCAGCGATGAGGCGATCGATCACGTGCTCTCGCCGTTTACACGCGACGAAGAAAGCGTGCTCGACGCCGTCGTCGGCATCGCGGCCGACGGTGTGCTGCTCTGGCTCGAGCGCGGCGCGGTCGACGCGATGAACTTCATCAACGCATGGCGGCCGCCGGGGGAGGACAAGACCGCGAAGAACGGGCAAGAGCAACAGACATGACGCGGCGCCTCCTCGCCCTCGTCGTTCTCGTCACACTCTGCGCCGGCGCGAGCGCCGCAGCGCGCGGTGCTTCGGCGCCGGAGCGCGAGGCGCTCGATGTGCCGGATGTCGCGCTGTACGACGTGCCCGCGGCCGAGACCACGATGTTCGAGGATATCAACGCCGAGCGCGCGCGGCACCGCCTCCCGGCGCTCGAACTCGATCGCGGCCTGTCGTCGGTCGCGCGCGCCTACGCGCACGAGATGCTGACCCACCACTACATCGGCCACGTGACGCCGGCCGGCGTCACCCCCTTCCAGCGCTTGGAGAGTGCCGGCTACATCTTCAAGTGGAGCGGGGAGAATCTCGCCTATTCGAGCGACGGTGAGAACGCAGCGTTCGCGCATCTCGTTGCGAGTCCAGGACACCTCGCCAACATCCTCGGCCAACGGTTCACCCGCGTCGGGGTTGGGGCGGTCTCAGTCAGCGTGTACGGTACGATGTTCGTTCAAGAGTTTGCCGGTGATTAGCAGGGACGCGTTCGCGGGAAAGACGTTCGTCCTGCGCATCGATCGCGAAATCCTCACGCAGACGACGACGCTCGGCGAGGATCTCGGTTTCCTGATCGAGCGCGGCATCCGCCCGATCGTGGTCGCGCCGACCAGCGACGTGGCTCGCGGCTACGTGCGCGCACTGAACCGTCACACGAACATCGCGGTCGGGCTCTCCGGCGCCGATGCGGGCCTGCTGCCCGCCTCCGGCAACGAAACGATCGGGCGCGTGCAGACCGGCATCCTCGCCACGTTGCTTTCGGTCGGATACGTTCCCGTCATCGAACCAACCGCGCTCGGCATCGGCGGCAACGACGTGGAGTTGGCGGCCGATGACGTGGCTGCGGCAATCGGCGGCGCGACCTCGGCGGCTCGCGCGTTCTTCTTCCACGAAGCGGGCGGCGTCTTCGATCCGCAGACGCTCGATGTGATCGCCGAGCTTACGCCGGCCGAGGCACTGGCGCTCGCCGAGCGCGACGATCTCGACCCGCAACTACGCGCCGCGGTTCGCGCGGCCGCACGCGGCGTGCGCGCGGGCGTCAACGCGGCACAGATCTTGGATGGACGCATCGCGCACGCGACGATCGTCGAGTTTCTCACTTCACGGCACCTCGGCACGCAAGTGACCGGCGCCATCTACACCGGAGGAGTCGCGTGAGTTCACGTTCAGTCGCCGCTGCCGTCTTTGCAAGCTGCGGGCTTGCGCTCGCCTTCGGCGGGAACGCCACCGGGCAGCCCGTACCTTCGCCGTCGCCGGCGATCACCGCTTCGCCGGCCGGCGTGGTCGGGCGAGCGCAGTTGGTCGTGCAGGCGGCCCTCGGCGGCGCCGGCGACAAGCTGACGCTGGGCGGCGATGTCGCCTTCGAACAGCGTGACACGTTTCTGCGCATCGACGTGCTCTCGATTAAGATTCCCGGAATGAACCCGATCGCGGGCGCCGTCGCGTCGAGCGAACTCTTTCCGCAGGGCGGTTTCAGCGCGGTCTTCGATCGTTCCGACAATTCGTACACGATCTGGTCGGCCTCGAGCCGGAAATACTACACCGGCAAAGGCAAGCCCAATACCGTTCCAACGGCAACGCCAAGTCCCGCGGCCACCCCAAGTTCGTCCGACCTGCTCGAGCTCTTTAAGTGGCTTACGTTCATCAAGACCTTGAAAGCAATGACGCTCTCATTTACGCTTGCCGGACACGGGACCACCAACGGACATGCGACGACCGGCATCGACTATCAATTCACCGATATCCATCAAGACCTAAGCCCGTCCGACGTGCACGGGCGCGTGCAGTTCGCCGACGATCTGGACGAGTTTCCGGTTCAGTTGACCGCTAGCGTCAAGCTGAAAAACGTCCCCCAGGGCGCACTGCGTCTGGACCTCAAGACGCTCGAGCGGCGCGCGCCGGCGTTCGCCGACTTCCACCCGCCGCAAGACTACGTGCGGACCGACAATATCGGCGAAGCCTTCGGCAAGTTCGTCCTGCCGAGCGGCCTGTTGGGGCCCGCTACCAAGACCTCGCCGCCGGCGAAACGGTAAGCCCGCAAGACAAAAGAAAAGCGGCGCAGGCCCCTTTGGACCTGCCCCGCCTTCTTGGGGTCTACTGGGCTGCTTAGGTGACGGTTCCGGTTGTCGTCGTGACGACGACGGTGACAGCCGTAGCGTTGTTGCTCGCGTCCTTGACCGTGATCTGACACGTGCCGGCGGCAACCGACGTCACCGAGAACGACGCCGTGGGACCCGTGCCGGATGACGGAGTGAACGTCGCGATGCCCGCACAGTTGCTGGTTGCCGTCAATGCCCCGGCATAACCGTTCTCCGTAACGGTGAAGCCCGAGATGGCGCCGGCTGTCGTAAACGACACGGACCCAGCGCTTGGCGTGAGGATGGGTACTGCCGGGGTCGGGGTGACGACGACCGTGATCTGTTGGATCGGGACGCTATTCGTCGAGCCGGACGTGCAACTCGCGACGCCGAGAGCGGCAACGGTGAATGCGAGAACGGCAAACGCAGGGTTGATTCGCATGTGCGATTTCCTTTCGCTCTTCACGTTAGTACACCAGCTTTCCGATGCGCCCGGGGTTGAGCCCGGTACCGGGTTCGCAGAACCAGAGCGAGCCGTCCGAAGCGACCGCGATACCTCTGAGGGCGAGCCCCGTCACCGGAGATGCGAACTCCGTGACCGTTCCGCCCGTTGTGATGCGCCCGATCTTATCGAGCCCATTCTCGGTGAACCACAATGCGCCGTCTTGGCCGACCGTTATGCCGACCGGTGCGGAGTTTGGCGTGAGCGTCGGGAACTCGCCGGTGACCGAGAACGAATTCGGCGACAGACGCCCGATCTTGCCCGTGCCGTTCTCGGTGAACCACACATTGCCGTCCGGGCCGCGCACGATCGATTCCGGAACGGTTCCGGTTGTCAGACTGATTTCGCTTTGCGCCGTAAACAGGTTGGCGATACGGCCGATCTTGTCGACCGCGGATTCGGTGTAGTACAGGTTATTGTCGGGCGCGGTCGCGATCCCGAAGGGACCCGAATTGGCCGTCGGGATGCTGGTCTCGCCGGCCACGCCGGATGAGATGCCCTGGAAGCCGACGCGGCTGCTGCCGTTCGCGACGTACCAAATGTTGCCGTCTCCGCGATCGACGAGGCCCAGCGGATTGTCGGGCGGCGGCGGCGAGAAGAGCGTCGTGAACTCGGTGAACGTTCCCGTCGTCGTCACCTTTGCGACCTTGCTCGTGCCGGGAGCCGGCGTCGTCGAGAACTCGGCGAACCACAGGTTGCCATCGGACGCGCCAATGATCATCTGGGGCTGCGCGTTAGCGGTCGGAATCGCGAACTCGGTCACGACGCCGGCCGGAGTGATCCGGGCGACCGCGCCACCGGGGTTTTCCGTGAACCACATGTTGCCGTCGCTGCCGGCGGCGATCCAATTGGGACGGTTGGTCGCAACCGGAATCGAGAATTGGTAGAACGTCGGCGTCGGCGCGAATGTCGCGGCGGCGCTCGTGACGCCCGTCGCCGATGCGACGATTGAGGCGCTCGAGAGCGTGCCGCCGTTGTACGTCAGCGTCGCCGTGGTCGACGAATTCGGAAGGTTGTTCGTCGAGAGCGAGAGCGTGTTGCTCGAAGCCGGGTCGCTGATCGCCAGATGGATTGGCACGCTGTAGTCGCCGGGACCAACGATCGTATTGCCGTCGGCATCCTTGGCCGTAACGTTGACGTTGACCGTCGCCGGCACGCCCGCGTTCGGAGAAGGATTGCTCAGGCTGACCGAGACCGTGACGACGACGCCGTTCAAGACCGCGCTAACGGTGTTGGCCGTGCCGGCGACGACCGCTTTGGTGACCGATGCGCGGCTCAGGACGTTGCCTTGACCGTTCTGGTCGTCGAAGGTCGCGAACGCGAAGGTATCGGTTCCGACCGGCGCATCGATAACGATCGTCGCTGCGGGCGCATTGAGGAACTGCGGCGTGCCGCCGTTCACCGAAACCGAAACGCTGCGCGCCGTCGCCGGCACATACTTGGGCGTGCGTGCGTTGGAGACGAGCGTGTCGTTCCACGACATCGTGAACGTCACTTTCGCCATTGCCGCGTTGCTCGGGCCGTTGGGCGTGGTCGTTGGTACGCTCTGCGTACCGCCGCCGCCCGAACAGGCCGCGAGCAAGGCAGCTAAAGCGGACGCCCCGACCGCGCGTTGCAGAAACGCTACGGCGCGAGAACGGCCGAATGAAGCCGAATTCATAGATGAACCTCGCTAGATTAGGGGTTAGAACGTTCGTTCAGTTGAGCGTGAAACAAGCGTCGCTTCTTGAGGCGCCACGCCCATTTCCAGGCAGACACAATGAGACAGCGACGATAGATTCACCTGGCCCCACGTCGAGCGACCCCTTGGCTGGAGCGCGCCTCACACGTAACCCAAAAGGGTTACCCTTCCGGAGCAAGCTGGCGGTAGCGGAAACACGAGGCCAGATGATCGTTCACCATCCCGGTCGCCTGCATGAACGCATAGACGATCGTCGGGCCCACAAAACGCATCCCGCGCGCGCGCAATTCGCGACTGATCTCCTCCGCCAGCGGGGTCGTTGCCGGAACGTCGCCGAGACGACGGCGAGCGCCCCGGCGCGGAACGCCCGCCACGAACGACCAGAAGTATGCATCGAGCGAGCCGAATTCGGCCTGCACCGCGAGCACGGCCCGCGCGTTGGCTATCGCGGCCTCGATCTTGAGACGGTTGCGCACGATTGCCGCATTCTGCATGAGCGTTGCGACCTTCCGGGTGTCGAAGCGAGCGACCCGGGCCGGATCGAAACCGGCGAAGGCCTTGCGGTAGCCCTCGCGCTTGCGCAAGATCGTCTCCCAACTGAGGCCGGCCTGCGCGCCTTCGAGGATCAGGAACTCGAACAGACGGCGGTCGTCGTGGACCGGAACGCCCCATTCGGTATCGTGGTAGAGAATCGACTCCGGCGTCCGCGCCCACGCGCAACGCCGGATCAGCGGCACGGGTCGGGACGGCCCGTCGCGCTTGCGATGCGCGTGCCGAGGTTGGGCGCCGGACCAAAATACAGAAGTGCGGCGCGCGGCGCGCACAGCAAAGCGAAGCGTCGATCCGCCGAACGCACGAACGAGCGTACCGCCGACGCGGGATCGTGCGTGATGCTCAAAGCGTACGCATCGGCCTTCGTCTCGATCTGACGCGAATAGAGGTTGTAGATTGGAAACGCTAGCAGACCGGCGACGCCGGCCAGGGCCGCGACCAGCGCGATTCTGGCGAGCGGGTCATCGTCGCCTCGGAAAACGATGCCTTCGGCCACGAGCACGCCGGCAGCGATCGATAACAGGAAGAGCAACGTCCAGACGCATGTCGTTCGCAATGCGTCCTCGCGCTTGTAGTGCGCCAACTCGCGCGCGAATGCGTAGTCGACCTCGCCGGCCGTCGCCGCCGAAAAGAGCGTGTCGCCGAGCCAAATGCGCGCCGTCGGCCCGTACCCGAGCATGCGCGTCGTCACGATTTGCGTTTGGCGTGACGCATCGCCGATATAGATCGGCGCGTCGACGCCTGCGGCATTCTCGAGCGCGCGCAGGGCGGGAACATACGGATTCCCGGCCGGCAAGGGCTGGTAGTGATTGAAGGCCGGCGCAATCGCAACCGGATCAAAAAATCCGATGGCCAAGGTCAGCGCGAGCATGCCGATGGTCGAATAGACCCACCAGGCGCGCGTCCGCGCGACCAGCGTCAGCACGACCGCGACGACGATTCCCACGCCGAGCGCATCGACGCCGACGCGGACGATGCCGTCGCGAAGCCAGCTCCACAGTGGTTGCGCCGATTGATCGAAGACGATCGACACGCGGTATTGCGCGAGCGAGGCCGGCAACGCCGCCAATCCCGCCACGACGGCCAGAGCCGCGCCGTACGCGAAGCGCAGCCAAAACGGTGAACGGATGCGCCGCTTCAGCGCGTCGCGCAGGCGCGCGGCGTTACCCGAACCCCAGAGATAGAGCAACGCGCCGATCTGCGAGAACGCCCAAGCAAAAAAGAACGAGCGCCTATACCAAGCGAGTGTCTGCGCAATCTCCTGGTGACCGCGGTCGACGTAGCTTGCCGGGTCGGCCGAAAGAAGCTGGGCCGCGGGCAACGCGGTCACGCGGCGGTCGACGTAGGGAGCGGCCGCACTCGGCGCTGCTGGCGCCGGGCGCGCTCCCGCCAGCGTCACGAAGACGAGCAACGCGAACGCGACGATTCCTAGCGACCTGCGGCCGCCCGTCGTCAACTCGCCGCGAGCGCCGTGCGGCGCCGGGCTGCGACCGGATTCTTGACCGCGATGTAGCGCGGGCAATCCGGCCCGTTGGGTTCGTTGCAGTAGCCGCGCACGCAGGTCGCACCGGCGCGAACGAAGAGACTTGGCGCCGCCTTTTTCGCCAAGCGCAGCATCGCGAAAGAGAGTTCGCGAATCTCCCACTGCGCGTTGTTACACGTGCGAAGCGTAAAGAAATCCAGCAGGGCGCGAGCATTGGCGGTGATGACGATCTGCGTCTCGGCCGCATTCGGCAGGGCGAAGCGCGCGTCTTCGGGCGGCGTGCCGGCCTCGAGTGCGCGCTGATAAAACTCGGAGATCTGTTCCATCAACGCGCCAAACTCGGCGGCGATCTCCGGGCGCGCCGCGATCGAGGGCGGCGCGACGAACGGAAACTGTCCTTTGATCTTGATGTAGCGTTGGCTCTTCTGCTCGTACGACATGTGGCGATGGCGCACGAGTTGATGCGTCAGCGCACGCGAGACTCCCGAAACGCCGAAGGTGAACATCGTGTGTTCGAAGGTCGAAAGGTGTCCCGCGTCGCGCACGCGCGTCACCATCTTTTCGACCTCGTCCTCAGTCCAGTTCTCATCGATCGTCTCGATGTCGCGCGGGCTATAACAATTGCGCGCGGCGGTCGCCACCGCCCGTTCGGGATCGGGTGAGTGGGAAAGAAGAACCACCTTCAACGCCATACGTCCGAGCCTTCGCCGGAGTTGGGACCTGGCCCGCCTCAGGGAGAGACCGGGGCCGCTTCCTCCGCGAGTACCCGATCGATCGCGGCGACGATCCGGTCGTACCCTTTATCACCGGCTTGAAAGTGGCGCAACGTGTGGTTGCGATCGAAAAGATAATACGCGGGCACGAACTCGTTCGCAAACCGGTCGACGAGCGTGTGGTCGTTATCGATCGCGCACGGTTGCGTGAGCCCCATCGGCCCGGTCGCGTCGAGCGTCACTTTGTCGATGTCGAGCTCCGCGGGGCCGCGCGGCTGGTGGATGGCGACAAACTGCAGCCCGAGCGGCCGATAGCGCTCGCGCCATTCCGCGACCATCGACGCGACATCGTGGCACGTATGGCAACTCGTCGACCAAAAGTGCACGAAGAGCGGCTTCCCGGCGAGTTCGGCTTCCGCCGGCTCGCCGTTAATCCAGGCCGTGGCGCCCGCCAAGGACGGCAGCGGGCTGCGCATTCGAAGTCCCATCAGTTAGCCCGTTACGACCAGCGTCGCTTTGCCGGGCTTCCAATCCGCCGGGCAGCGCGCGCCGGTCTGCAAGGCTTGCAGGATGCGTAGCGTTTCGTCGACGCTGCGCCCGATGTTGCTGTTGGTCACCGTGATGTAGCGGACCACGCCTTCCGGATCGATGATGAACAGACCGCGCTGCGCTTCTCCGCTGTCTTCGTCGAGCGAGCCATAGGCGCGTGCCGTCTCCTTTTTGTAGTCGGCGATCAGCGGGTATTTCAGCCCGGCGATGCCGTTCTTATCGACCGGTGTGTTGATCCAGGCCCAGTGGCTGAAGACCGAATCGGTCGAGCAGCCCAGCACGTCGGCGCCGAGCGAGGTGAACTCCTCGTAGCGGTCGGAGATCGCGAGGATCTCGGTCGGACAGACGAACGTGAAGTCCAGCGGATAGAAAAAGAGCACGAGCCATTTTCCCTTGTAATCGGAAAGCGAGACCTGGAATCCAAGGTCGTTGCGGCTGGTCGCGTTCTTGGTACTCTTGAGTTTGAAATCCGGGGCGGGCTTGCCGACCTGTGCGCTCATGCGGGGGTCCTTTCGCGGGAAGGGAATGAAAGTGATACTGATTGTCACTTTCGCTCGACTATGCTATCATAGCCGAAATGGAGCGTCAACCACTTACCCGTCGGCTGCCCAAAAACTACGCCCTGGTGCGCGATATCGTGCTGGCAGCCGGCCGCGGCGCTCACCAGAGCGCGAACGAGATCTACCGCAAGGCGCGCGAAGCGCAGCCGTCGATCGGTTTTGCCACCGTGCACCGCGGACTCGGCCGGCTCTGCGAACTGGGCGAAGTGATGAAGATCCAGCTTTCGGGCGGCGACTCGGCCTGGTACGAACCGCCCGCTCGGGCGCACGCGCACTTGCACTGCGACCGCTGCGGGCACATCGTCGACGTCGACTACGCGACGGCGCCGCGCACGCTGCGTTCGATCGCCGAACGCGAGGGCGTGCGCATCGAAGCCGAGTCCCTGACCTTCCGCGGCCTCTGTCGCACCTGCGCCCGCCGGAGGCGCAAGACGCCGTAAGCTAGATCCGGCAAACCTTGGCCGCCGGTCCGGCGGTTACGGCTTTTCCTTCCTCGGTAGGGCGCGCGCCGGGTTGCCCGCGACGCGGCCGCCCGCCGGGACATCGTGGTTGACCACGCTGCCGGCGCCGGTCATCGCGCCATCACCGATTTCGACCGGCGCGATCAGCGCCGAGTTCGATCCGATGAAGACGTCCTTGCCGATCTTTGTCGCGTTCTTCTTCTCGCCATCGTAGTTGCAGGTGATCGTGCCCGCACCGATGTTGGTGCGGTCGCCGACCGTCGCGTCACCGAGATAGGTCAGATGCGCGGCCTTGACGCCAGGCGCGAGCTTGACGTTCTTGGTCTCGACGAAGTTTCCGATGCGCACGCCGGTGCCGAGTTCGCTCGCGCCGCGGATGTGTGCGTACGGTCCGACCTGCGCGAAGTCGCCGATTACGCTGTCGACGATCAGGCTATTGATCACGACCGCATGTGCGCCGATGCGTGCGTTCGAAAGTCGTGAGTTCGGCCCGATCTCGGCATGCGCGCCGATCGTCGAACGCCGTCCAATCGTTGAGTTGGGCAGAATTGTCGCGTCGGGAGCGATCTCCAGATCCGGCTCGAGATACGTGGTCGCAGGGTCGATGATGGTCGCGCCGGCTCGCATATAGTGTTCGCAGAGCCGGCGGTTGAGCAAGGCTGTCGCCGCCGCCAGCTCCACGCGATCGTTGACGCCCAACACCGAACGATAGTCGGGGGCCAAGACGGGAACGACGCTCTCGCCGCGCGCGACGAGCGATCCTACCGTGTCGGTCAAGTAGTACTCACCCTGCGCATTATCGTTGCGCAGTTCGGCGATCGCGGCTCGCAGCTTCTTCTCATCGTAGACGTAGAGGCCCGCGTTCATCTCGTCGAGTTCCAGCTCGTCGTCGCTCGCGTCGCGTGCTTCGACGATGCGTCCGACGTGCTCGCCCTTGCGCACGATCCGTCCGAAGCTGGACGGAAGCGGCATTCGCGCCGTGACGAGCGCCAGAGCGCCGGCGCACGCGTCGATTGCGCTGCGGATCAACTGCGACTCGAGCAGCGGCATGTCCCCGTTGACGACCACGAGCATCCCGTCGCCGGGCGCCAACTCTCCGAGCGCAACCTGCACGGCGTGCCCGGTTCCGAGCTGCGGCTCTTGCACGACCGAACTCGCCGAAGGGTGCCCGGCATCGGACGAAATCGTCTGTAGATGTTCGGAAACCTCGGCGTTGCTGACGACCAGCACGTCGCCCACGCCCGCGTCGTGCAGCGAGCGCAGCACGTGCCACAGCATGGAGCGCCCGCAGAGTTCGTGGAGAACTTTCGACCGCGTGCTGCGCATGCGCGTGCCCTTGCCGGCGGCCAGCACGATGCCACGCACGTGCGCGCGCCCATTCGTCGCGCTCACCGCGCCGGGTTCTCGGGAACTGTCGCCGGTTTGAGGGGCATCTTTTTCCAGGCTTCTTGCTCGCTCGCCGAGGCACCGCCCAAACGCTCCAGCGCACCGCGCAGCCGTTCGCGCACGATGTCGCGGCCGAGGATCTCCATCGAATCGAAGAGCGGCACGGATTGCGGCTGACCGTTGATCGCGACGTAGAACGGTCGCACGAAATCGCGCAGTTTCCTTCCGAGGGTCTCGCAGGCGGCGCGAACCACGCCTTCGATCGCCTTGACCTCCCAGGCCGGCAGCGCCTCGAGGTGTGCGGCGACGAGCACGAAGGCTTGGCGCAATTCGAGATCGTCGAGTTTGCCATCGCGCAATTGCTCGGCGCTGACATCGAGCCGGCCTGCAAAGAAGAACGCGAGCAACGGCCCGAGGTCCGAGAGACGCTCGATCCGGGATTGCGCCAGCGGCGCGATGCGGCCCAAGTAGGTTTCGTTCAGCGCCCAGGTGCGCACGCGCTCGCTGAATTCGCCGGAATTCAGGCGCTCGCGCAGATAGCGTCCGTTCAGCCAGTCGAGTTTCGCGACATCGAAGACCGGGCCGCCGAGCGAGACATTCTTCACATCGAACCCCGCGACCATCGCCGCGAGATCCATGATCTCTTCACCGCCGGCGGGTGGTACCGCGAGCAATCCCAAGAAGTTGAGCAGCGCTTCGGGCAGATATCCCATGCGCTCGTAAAAGAGAATCCCGGTCGGATTCTTTCGCTTGGAGAGTTTGCTCTTGTCCGCGTTCCGCAAAAGGGGCAGGTGAGCGAGACGCGGCATCTCCCAGCCGAAATATTCGTAGAGCAGCGCGTGCTTAGGAGCGGACGAAATCCACTCTTCGCCGCGCATCACGTGCGTGATCTGCATCAGGTGATCGTCGACGACGTTGGCCAAGTGATAGGTCGGCCATCCGTCGGACTTCATCAGGACTTGCATGTCCACGGTGCGCCATTCGAAGACGATCGGACCGCGCAGCATGTCTTCGATCGTGATCGAGCCTTCGCGCGGCACCTTCATGCGGACGACCATCGGAATGCCCGCACTCTCACTCGCAGCGATTTCAGCCGGCGTTAGCGTCACGCAGTGCCCGTCGTAGCCGGGCGGCTTGCTCATCTGCCGCTGCTCCATCCGAACTGCTTCGAGCCGCTCGGGAGTGCAGAAACACTTGAATGCGTGGCCTGCGGCGAGCAACTCGCTCGCATAGCGCGTGTAGAACGGAAGACGTTCGCTCTGACGGTACGGCCCGTGCGGGCCGCCGCAATCCGGTCCCGCATCCCACGACAGCCCAAGCCAGTGCAGCGCGTCCAGAATCGTTTGCTCGGAGGCAGCCGTGCTGCGCGCGCGGTCGGTGTCCTCGATGCGCAGCAGGAATTCGCCGCCGTGTTTCTTGGCGAAGCAGTAGTTGAGCAGCGCGACGTAGGCCGTGCCGACGTGCGGGTCGCCCGTCGGCGACGGCGCGATCCGGGTGCGTACGTTCATGCCGGCGATGTTAGCCGACCAGCTCGCGGCGTTTGCCGCACTCGCGCTCGACGAACTCGATGATCAGCGAGAGCGGCGCGCCCGGCGTGAACACCTCGCGAACGCCCAAGCGCTTGAGTTCGGCGGTATCGTCGGCCGGAATCGTGCCTCCGCCGAAAAAGACGATATCCCCAGCACCCTGCGCTTGCAATTGCTTCAGCACTTCAGGAAAGAGCGTCATGTGCGCGCCCGAAAGGATCGAGAGCCCGATCCCGTCGGCATCTTCCTGGATCGCCGTCTGAACGATCTGCTCGGGCGACTGGAAGAGCCCGGTGTAGATGACTTCCATCCCCGCGTCGCGCAGGGCACGAGCGATCACCTTGGCGCCGCGGTCGTGCCCGTCGAGCCCGGCCTTCGCGACGATGACCCGGAGCGGCCTATCTACCGGCATACTAATGAAAGGTTCGAGCCCTCGGGCCGCTCACCTCGCCTACGTGCCGAGCCCGTACGGGATGCCGGCGAGCATCGCGGCAAGGCAAAGCATCGGTAGAAAGATCAAGACCGAGATCAAGACCAGCCAGACCACGGTTACGGCCGGCGGGAAGGATGGCTGCAGATGTGCTTTCATGAGCACATGCTACGCCCCAGCGCCGGGACGCCGCGTCCGTAGAATTACGGAGAGTCTCCTAGAAGGCGGCGCGCTCCGTATATCGGCCGAAGACCGAGACCATCGCCTCGACGATCTCGCCCTCGGTCGCGAGCGCGTTGACCGCCTCGATCAGCGGCGGCATGACGTTCTGCCGTTCGTCGGCGCACGCGCGTTTCAGTGAAGCGAGCGCCGCTTCGACCTTCGCGGCGTCGCGGTTTGCACGCACGTCCTGCACCGCGCGAGCCTGACCACGTTCGATCTCCTCGGTGATCTTCAGCAACTGCAGGTCGCCTTGGGTCTCTTCCTTCTCGAATGCGTTGACGCCGACGATGATGCGCTCTTTCGTTTCGAGTGAGCGCTGGTAGCGGTACGACGCGTCGGCGATCTCGTGCTGGAAGAATCCGGCCTCGATCGCCTCGACGACGCCACCGTACTCGTCGATCTGGCGAAAATACTCTTCGGCCTGCTTCTCCATCTCGTCGGTCAACGCTTCGACGAAGTACGAGCCGCCGAGCGGGTCGATGACGTTGGTTACGTTGGTTTCGTAGGCGAGTACCTGCTGCGTGCGTAGTGCGATCTCGACGTTCTTTTCCGTCGGGAGCGCCAATACTTCATCCATCGAGTTCGTGTGCAACGACTGCGTGCCGCCGAGAACTGCCGCCATCGCCTCGTAGGCAACGCGTACGATGTTGTTCTCGGGTTGCTGTGCTGTCGCGCTACAGCCCGCGGTCTGCGTATGGAAGCGCAACGTCCACGAGCGCGGATCCTTCGCGCCGTACTTGTCGCGCATCCGGCGCGCATAGATGCGGCGCGCCGCGCGAAACTTGCAGATCTCTTCGAAAAAATCGATGTGCGAGTTGAAAAAGAACGAGAGCCGCGGCGCGAACGAGTCGACGTCCATGCCGGCCTTCACCGCTGCTTCGACGTACGCGAACCCATCGGCCAAAGTGAACGCCAGCTCCTGCACGGCGGTTGAGCCGGCTTCGCGGATGTGATAGCCGGAGATCGAGATCGTATTCCAGCGCGGCATCTCGGCCGTGCAGAACTTCATCATATCGACGATGACGCGCACGTGCGGACGCGGCGGAAAGATCCATTCCTTCTGCGCGATGTATTCCTTGAGGATGTCGGCCTGCAACGTACCGCCGAGCATGCGGCGCGGCGTGCCTTTGCCTTCCGCCGTCGCGATGTATTGCGCGAGCGCGATCGCCGCCGGACCGTTGATCGTCATCGAGGTCGTGATTTCGCCGAGATCGATCCCGTCGAAGAGAATCTCCATATCGCGCATCGAGTCGATCGCGACGCCGCAGCGGCCGACTTCGCCACGCGACTGCGGCGCGTCGGAGTCGTAGCCCATCAAGGTCGGCATGTCGAACGCGACCGACAAACCCATCTGCCCTTGCGAGAGCAAGAAATGATACCGCTCGTTGGTTTGTTTAGCGTTGCCGAAGCCGGCGAACTGGCGCATCGTCCAGAGACGGTCGCGGTACATGCCGGCGTGAATGCCGCGCGTGTACGGAAACTCGGCGGGGTAAGCGAGATCGCGCGCCAGATCGAGATGCGCTACGTCTTCGGGGCCGTACATCGGTTTGAGCGGCAAGTCGGAGATCGTGCGGTCGGTCGCACCGGAGCCCGGTTCGCCGCGGCGCGCGGTACGGGAATGCCAGGACGCCTCCCAGCGCGTCTTCTGCTCCTCGAACTCGGGCGACGGTTGCGCCCCGAGGCCGGACGCACGGTCGATCATCTTCGCCATGTCCATTCCTTCGACGCGACCCGCGCCAATCCCGAGGGCCGGCCCGAAGGCCTTAGCCGGTCGTGATGTCGAGGCCGATGTCAAGCGCTCGTGCGCTGTGGGTCAATGCTCCGCTCGAGATGACATCGACGCCGGTGGCGGCGATCGCGGCGACGGTCTCAAGACGAACGCCGCCCGAGGCCTCGACTATGAGGCGTCCGTCCACTCGGCGTACGGCCTCGCGCAGGTCATCGAGCGCGAAGTTGTCGAGCAGCACGGCACCGACAAGGCCGACGCGTTCCAGCACCTCGTCGAGTTGCGCCAGCGTGTCGACTTCGATCTGGATGTTCATCAAGTGTCCGGCGCGCGCTGCGGCTGCGTCGATCGCCGGGCCGATGCCGCCCGCGACCGCGATGTGATTATCTTTGATCAGAATTGCGTCGTCGAGCCGGAAGCGGTGGTTCGCACCCCCGCCCGCGCGTATCGCGTACTTTTCAAGCGCGCGCAGTCCCGGCGTCGTCTTACGCGTTTCGGCGATCGTACAGGCCGCGTCGCCGATCGCGCTTACGAACGCCGCGGTCGCGGTCGCGATTCCACTCAAGTGGCAGAGCAAGTTGAGTGCCGTGCGTTCGGCTGAAAGGATCGCGCGCGCGTCGCCTGAGATGAGCGCGATCGCCGTTCCCGGCGCAAGCGCGTCGCCGTCGCGTTTCTCGACGCGAATCGAAACTTCAGGATCGAGCAGATGAAACGCCAGCAATGCCGCATCCAGACCGGCGAGTACCCCGGCTTCACGCGCAACGAGTGAAGCAGCGGCGAGCGTTCCGGGCGGAATCGTGGCGTCGCTCGTGATGTCGCCGCCCAGGCCCAAATCTTCCAAGAGCGCCGCTCGAACGAGCGGTTCGATCATCAAAGCGGGCAACGGCACGAGCGTCATGCCGACGGAACCAAATCGGCGAGCGTCGCGAACGAATGCTCCGAGTGCAACGCGCTACCGGGGTAATCGAGCCGCACGTGACTGCCGCGCGTCTCGCGCCGGCGCAGCGCGGACTGCGCGATCAGCGCAGCCGTCGTGGCCGCGTCGCGCACCTCATCGCTCGGTGTCGTTTCGGCGAGCGCGCGGAACGCGGCGAGCGCATGGCCGAGCCCGGCCTCGTCGCGCTCGACGCCAACGTTGGCATACATCTCGCGCCTCACTGCACGCCACTCGTCGTCGCGTCCGGCGACGTATGGCCGCGTCGCAATCGCCTTGTCGTCGGTTCCGGCGATGCCGCGCTCGGCGCGCGCATGCGTTTTCACATCGCGCGCGATCCGCTCGGGATAGACCACGGATTCGAGCAGCGAGTTGCTGGCGAGCCGGTTCGCACCGTGCACGCCGGTCGCAGCGACTTCGCCGCACGCATAGAGTCCGGGAACGCTCGTGCGTCCCTCGAGATCGATCGCGACGCCGCCCATGTGATAGTGCGCGGCTGCAACGACCGGGATCGGTTCGAGGCGCGGATCGATCCCGTGTGCCATGCAGGCCGCAAAGACGGTCGGGAAACGCTTCGGCAGGCTCTCGCCGAGCGCGCGTGCGTCGAGAAAGACGCGCTCGCCCGCAACACGCACGGCGAAGGCTCGACGCGCGACGACGTCGCGCGAAGCCAGTTCGAGCGCCGGATCGATGCCCTCCATAATCCGCCGGCCGGCGGCGTCGACCAATTTCGCGCCTTCGCCGCGAAGCGCTTCGGTCACGAGCGGCAACGGATCGGACGGCACGTCGAGCGCCGTCGGATGAAATTGCACGAACTCGAGATCCTCGAGACGCGCGCCGGCGCGCGCTGCGATCGCGATCCCCGCTCCGACCGACGCCCGCGGATTGGTCGTGTGCGAGTAAAGCCCACCGATTCCACCGGTCGCCAGGATCACCGCATCGGTCGTAAGGCGTTCGAGCGCGCCCTCAGCGTTTCGCACGACGACGGCACATACTCGGCCGTCGCTCGTGACGATATCCAAAGCGCGCGCACCCTCGAACGGTACGATCGTCGGCGCGTGACGCACCCCCTCGGCCATCGCGCGCACCAACTCGGCGCCGGTCGCATCGCCGCCGGCCCGCAAGATGCGCCGCCGCGAGTGCGCGGCCTCGCGCCCGAGCGAATATTCCGAGGCCGCATCGCGATCGAACTGCACGCCGAGTGATGCGATCCGCTCGATCGCCTCGGGCGCGTCGGCGGCGAGACGCGCGGCGACGTGCCGCTCGACCAACCCAGCGCCGGCACGCACCGTGTCGGCCGCATGCAACGATGGCGAGTCGTCGTCGCCGACCGCAGCCGCGATTCCACCTTGCGCCCACGCCGACGATGTCAATTCGCCGAGCGCACGATACGAGACCAGCGCGACCGAGAGCGGCCGCAATTCGAGCGCGGTCAACATTCCGGCAAGGCCGCCGCCCACGACGACCGCGCCGAATCGTTCGTTTTTCACCGCGCGTCGCGGCCGATCGCGGTCATCCGCTCGACGGAGCGGCGCGCACGTTCCGCGATCGCCGAATCGATCTCGATCTGCGGCGACATCGTCTCCAGCGCGCGCAATATTTTGGGCAGCGTGATGCGCTGCATATGCGGGCAGAGCATACACGGTTGCGTGAACTCGATCTCGGGGAACGCCTCCGCCACATTCCCCGCCATCGAACATTCCGTGATCATCGCAACCCGCGCCGGCCGCCGTTCCTTGATGTAGCCGAGCATCGCCGTCGTCGAACCGACGAAATCCGATGCGGCCAGTACGTCGGGCGGGCACTCCGGGTGTGCCAGCACGACGATGTCGCCGTGCATCTCGCGCAGCTCGGCGATCTGGGCGCCCGTGAAGCGTTCGTGCACTTCGCAGTGCCCGCGCCAGGTAACGATCTCGACCGCCGTCTTCGACGCGACGTATGCGCCCAAGTATTCGTCGGGGATGAAGATCACTCTCGGCACGCCGAGCGATTCGACGACCGCGACCGCGTTGGCCGATGTGCAGCAGATATCGGACTCGGCTTTTACCGCCGCCGATGTATTGACGTAGGTGACGACGGGCACGCCGGGATGCGCGGCGCGCAACGCGCGCACGTCCTCGGCCGTGATCGATTCGGCCAGCGAACAGCCCGCGGCAAGATCCGGCAACAGAACGATCTTCTGCGGGCTCAGCAACTTAGCGGTCTCGGCCATGAAATGCACGCCGCACATGACGATTACGTCGGCCTGCGTCGCCGCCGCAGCCTGGGCGAGCGCGAGCGAATCGCCGATGATATCGGCCACGCAACGGTAGATTGCGGCCGACTGGTAGTGGTGCGCGAGCACGACCGCATTGCGCTCGTCTTTGAGGACCTCGATGCGCGCGACGTACGGTGCGAACAACTCCCACTCGACCGGAGTGACCGTGCGCGAGACGCGCTCGTACAGATGCTCGGTGGCTCGGGCCACGTCGCTCGTGTAGGGCAGGGTCAGGCGTTCAGGCTCGGCGATCATCTCTCAATATCCCTGACGGCGCATACTGTCCCGAAGGTTTCCCGTTTCATTATAAGCCCTTGACGCTCGCCCGGATCGGCAACGCACGCGTAGCGGGCCCGCCGTGCAGGGCGGGCAGGGCTCCGTCCAGCGGCGCAAGCAGCCGTTCGGCGGCGCTGTATGGGTCGGAAGCCCCGCCCCCATCGGCACTGAGCGATGCCAGCAAGCGCGGTTCGATGCGCCGTTCCATTTCGCCCGTCACCAGCGCTCGCACGCGATGGGCGAATGCGGTTCGCCGCCGCGTTTCGAGATCGCCGCTTTGGCGCAGATACGCGTCGTGTTTGAGAATAGCGGTCCACAATTCGTCGACCCCGATCCCTTCGCGCGCCTGCGTCGCGACGAGTTCCGGAACCCAGCCGCTGAAATCGAGCATCTCCATCATGCCGCGAATCTCGCGTCTCAATTGTAAGGCCATCGGATGGTCGGCCTTGTTGACCACGAAAATGTCGGCGACCTCAAGGATGCCCGCTTTAAGCAACTGCACGGAATCGCCGCTGCCGGGTTGCAGCGCAACCAGCGTCGTATCGGCGAGTTCGGCGATCTCGATTTCGGATTGTCCGACGCCGACCGTTTCGATCAGAATCACATCCTTGCCGAATGCGTCCATGAACGTCGCGGCGTCGCCGGTCGCGCCGGCCAGACCACCGAGATGACCGCGGCTCGCCATCGAACGGATGAACACGTCGGGATCGGTGAAGTGCTCGTTAAGCCGGATGCGGTCACCGAGAATCGCGCCGTGCGAGAATGGCGAACTCGGATCGACCGAGATGACGCCGACCGTCTTGCCCGAGGCGCGCGCAATCTTCACGAGTGCCGAGGCAAGCGTCGATTTTCCGACGCCGGGCGGCCCGGTCAATCCGATCGTCAGCGCCTTCCCGCTGCGCGCGTACAGCGCCCGCACGAGTTCGGCGCCGTGTCCGGATTCGGCGCGCGTGATCGCCCGGGCCAGCCCTCGCGGGCTGCCGGCTTCGAAGAGGGCCAAGATCTGGGCGTCGCGATCCTCGGGCATTACTCTCGCCTTCGCCTAACGTCTCGACTCTTCTTGGACTCGTCCCAGATCGCGCAGTGCGACGATCGCGCCGGCCGTACCGAGGGCGGTTATCACCAGCGCGACGAGCCCGAGCGTGCCTATGAAGGTCAACCAGCGCCAGCCCGCAGCCTGTGGTAAGCCGGCCAGCAACGCTCCGAAGACGAACGCGCACAGCCCGGCTCCGGCGCCGACGAAAGCCAGCCGGGTGATCTCCGAAACAACCGCGAGCACCGCGCGTTGCGGTGCTTCCTTCAAGATGTAGTCAACGTAACGCCGCCGATAGCTGAAATACTTGTCAAATAATTGTCGCACGTACGCCGTCCACGAGCGCCGGAGTTCGACGCTCGCATCGATGGCGCCGCTTCGAGCGGGACGCGCCATCGCGCTCGCCAATGACCTCGACCATGAAGAATAGGGGTTACTACCGATTCGCAACGG
Organism: Candidatus Erabacter solicola; assembly: GCA_003136895.1. Lineage (GTDB taxonomy): Bacteria > Vulcanimicrobiota > Vulcanimicrobiia > Vulcanimicrobiales > Vulcanimicrobiaceae > Erabacter > Erabacter solicola. The sequence continues at coordinate 30,959 of PLDY01000165.1, forward strand.
TCGCCGGCGAGACGCTCGTCTTCGTCTGCGAGGACGATCTTTGGTCGGTCGCGCGCAGTGGCGGCACCGCGCAACGCCTTACGGCGAGCGCGGGCGAAGTGTCGACCCCGCGGCTCTCACCCGACGGATCGGTCGTGACCTTTGTGGCGCGCGAAGAGGGCCACCCCGAAGTCTACGTGATGCCGGCGACCGGCGGCAGCGCTCGGCGCTTGACGTTCCTGGGAAGCGAAGCGTGCGCGATCAGCGGCTGGTCGCCCGACGGTAACCAGATTCTGTTCGTCTCCGATAGCGGTTCGCCGTTCGTCAAGGAGACGCACGGGTTCAGCATCGCGCGTGAAGGCGGCGTTCCGCAGCCACTCGGCCTCGGTCACATGAAGTCGCTCTCGATGCACCCCGACGGCCGCATCGCGATCGGCCGGAACAACGACGATCCGGCGCGCTGGAAGCGGTATCGCGGCGGCACCGCCGGCGATCTTTGGGTCGATGCGACGGGCTCGGGTGAGTTCGTGCGTCTCATCACGCTCAAAGGAAACTTGTGCTGGCCGATGTGGATCGGCGAGCGCGTCTTCTTTCTCTCGGATCACGAAGGCATCGCCAACATCTATTCAGTGTTGCCCTACGGAAGCGACGTGCGCCGTCACACCAACGAGACCGAATACTTCGCGCGCTTCCCTTCGACCGACGGAAAGACGATCGTCTACACCGCAGGCGCCAACGTCTACGAACTCGATCCCGAAGGCGACGTCGTGAAGCGCGTTGAGATCGAAACGCCGTCATTCGCACCCCAGACGGTGCGCCGTTTCGTCGACATCGCCGACGATCTCGAGCACTTCGCGCCAAGCCCCGACGGAACGGCGCTGACCCTCGTCTCGCGCGGACGTCCTTTCACGATGTCGCTTTGGGAAGAGGCGGTCGTCGAACACGGCGCCGGCAGCCGCGTGCGCTATCGCTCGAGCGAGTGGCTGCACGACGGCGCGCGGTTCGTCTGCGTCAGCGACGAAGGCGGCAGCGAACGGCTCGAGGTGCGCGACAGTCGCGGCGAAAGTTGGCCGGTGGTTGCGACGAGCGAAGACATCGGGCGCGTCACCGAACTCGCCGCTTCGCCGGCCGCCGACATCGTTGCGGTCGCGAACCATCGCAACGAACTGCTCCTGATCGACTTGGGCGAACGCAAAGTGCGCACGATCGACAAGAGCCCGGCGGCACGCATCCACGATCTGTCGTTCTCGCCCGACGGCCGCTGGCTCGCCTATTGCGCCTCGGTCCCGGCCGACGCGGGCGCGACCGCGAACTCCGACACGGCGATCGTGCGCATCGCGAAAGTAAAGTCCGGCGCCGTGCACGACGTTACCCCGCTGCTGCGTGCCGATCGCTCACCCGTCTGGGATCCCGAAGGCAACTATCTTTTCTTCATCTCGACGCGCGATTTCAATCCGGTCTACGACGCATTGCAGTTCGACCTCAGCTTTCCGCAGGCGTCACGCCCCTTCGTCGTAACGCTGCGCGCAGACGTCCCTTCGCCCTTCGTGCCGAAGCCTACGCCGATCCACAAAGACAAACACGACGATGACGATGACCGCAAACACGACGAGAAGCCAGTTCGCGTCGAGATCGACTTCGACGGTATCTCCGGTCGCGTGCTGGGCTTTCCGGTCGAGGAAGGCAACTACGAACAGATCGTCGCCGCCAAAGGGCGCGTGCTGTTCACGCTCTTTCCGGTCAAAGGCATCAAGCCGGCCGGCAACAGCTGGGCCGACGACGACGGAGTCGGTACGCTGCTTGCCTACGACTTCGAGCAGCAGCGTTGCGCGACGCTGCAGAACGATGTCGGCGATATTCGCCTAAGCATCGACCGGCGCACGCTCGTCTACACATCGCGCGATCGCATGCGCGCGATCGACGTGCTCGGCGACCTTCCCGAGAGCGGCGATGACGAACAGCGCCAGCAGGGCGACGGGCCGGGACGCCGTTCGGGTTGGCTCGACCTGCACCGCGCCAGCGTGCAGGTCGAACCGCGTGACGAGTGGGCGCAGATGTACCATGAAGCGTGGCGCATGCAGATCGAACACTTCTGGGATGCGTCGATGACCGGCGTCGACTGGGTCCTCGTGCGCGAGCGTTACGCCAAGCTGTTACCGCTCGTACGCACGCGCGCCGAGTTCTCCGACTTGATCTGGGAGATGTTCGGCGAACTGGGCACATCGCACGCGTACGAGATCGGCGGCGATCACCGTCATCCGCCTCAGTATCAGCGCGGCTTCCTCGGCGCCGACCTGGCCTGGGACGACGACGCTAACGGCTACCGCATTCTCAAGATCTACCGCGGCGACTCGTGGAATCGCGAGATCGACTCACCGCTCGCCGAACCTGGCCTCGACGTGCGCGAAGGCGATGCCATCGTCGCCGTCGGCGGCCGCACCACGACGCCGCATCAGTCGCTCGATGAACTGCTCGTAAACGCCGCCGAGCGCGAGATCCAATTGACGATCTTACGCAAGAAAGAGCGGCGCCGCGTGATCGTGCACGCCTTGCGCGACGAACGCATGTTGCGCTATCGCGCCTGGGTCGAGGCCAACCGCGCGTACGTGCACGAGCAAACGCAAGGACGCGTGGGCTATCTGCACATCCCCGATATGGGGCCGTGGGGCTTCTCGGAATTCCATCGCGGTTTCTTGTCGGAGTTCAATCGCGACGCGTTGATCGTCGACGTGCGCTACAACCGCGGCGGGCACGTCTCGCCGCTGCTGCTCGAAAAGCTCGCGCGTAAACGCGTTGGCTACGATGTCACGCGCTGGGGGCCGCCGGTACCGTATCCGCCGGAGTCGGTGGGCGGCCCGATCGTCGCACTGACCAATCAGTTCGCAGGCTCCGATGGCGACATCTTCAGCCACTGCTTTAAGTTGTACAAACTCGGTCCGCTCGTCGGAAAGCGAACCTGGGGTGGCGTGGTCGGCATCAACCCGTACCATCGTCTGGTCGACGGCACGATTACGACGCAACCGGAGTTTTCGTTCTGGTTCGTCGATGTCGGGTGGCGCGTGGAGAACTACGGCACCGATCCCGACTACGACATCGATATCGCACCGCATGACGTGAAGGCCGGCGCCGATCCGCAGATGGCGAAAGCGCTCGAACTCGTCGCACAACTCACCGCCGCCTCGCCCAACGGTAAGCCGCGCTTCGATCGGCGCCCGCACCTGGGGATTCCAAGTGAACTGCTGACGCCGACGCCGAATTGAACGTGCGACTCCGGCGCGTTGCGGCAGCGCTTCTCGCCGCAACGATCATCGCGCTCGGGTACGCGCCGGCGCGCGCCGAGGACCTGACGGTCGACGAGTTGCTCGCGAAGGCGCGAGCCGGGTTGCCAAAGACGACGCCCGCGAGCGAAGTCGAGGATTGGACGGCCCATTCGGAAGGCCTCGACGGAAGCTGGCACGTCGTTCGACGTCGCGCCGATGTGAAGGTGACGCTCGTGCTCGGCCCGTTCGTCGCGGCTTCCGGCGTCGTAGCCGGTCAGCGTTGGCATCAGACCGATAACGGCACGACGGTTCTCGACAAACCCCAACCGTCGCAGATCGAAAAACTCGTCGACCGGACGCTCGACCGCGTTAGCCAACCAATCGATGCCTATCGGGTCACCACGAACTACGCGAGCGGTCATATCACGCGCACCTACTACGATCCCAAGACGTATCTGGTCGAACGGATCGAGCGCGTCGCGGCCGGCCGGACGACGTTCACGGACTACGACGATTTTCGCACCGACGCGAGCGGCCGCACGCGCGCTTGGCACTATAGCGGAGGTTCGGATCGCACCGAGGATGCCTACGATTACCGGCTGCGCGGCGATGCCGTCGACGAGCCCATCGATGACGCCGATATCGCGCTGCCGCCCGATCGGCGCATGCTGATCGAATTTCCGGCCGGCCGGCAGATCGTTCGGCTTCCCGCGCGTATCGAGCGCAATCGCATCTACATTCGGGTGAAGATCGGCGAGCGTGGACTCGACCTGTTGCTCGATAGCGGCGCATACGGTTTGGGCCTGAACGAACGCATCATCAAGGAACTCGGCCTCAAGGTGCAAGGCCGCAACTCTTCAGCCGGCGGAGCCTACAGTTCGGGCCGCGTCGTCGTTCCGCAGATCAACGTCGGCCCGCTCGCAATGCACGACGTCGTGATGGCGACGGTGCCGTTCGACAACACCGAAAGCGCGGATACAAAAGTTGTCGGCGTACTCGGCTTCGACTTCATCGCGCACGCCGTCCTCCACATCGATTACGAGCACGGTACGGTCGACGCCATTCTGCCCTCGTCGTTTCGGCTACCTGCGGGCGCCTTCGAGTTACCGGCCACGCTCAACACCCAACAGCCGCATGTCGAACTTTCGCTCGGTGCCAGCACGAGTTCGGATTTCTTGATCGATACCGGCTCGCCCGGTTCGCTCTTGCTCTTCCGGCGCTTCCTCACAATGCACGACGCCGATCCGGCGCTCGTCTCCGCATTCCGGCCGGAGGATGCGGCCGTCGCCACGATACAGACGCTGGAAGGTCCAACGCCGGTGCGTCGCGTCGCGCTGCGCGATGTGCGCTTAGGGCCGTACCGCTTCGATCTGAGCAACGGACTCGTCGCGCTCGATCGTAACGCCTTCGGTAGCGATACCGAGGACGGGATCGTCGGAGCGAACATTCTGCGCATGTTCGATGTCTACTTAGACTACCAGGGCGGCCGCGTTATCCTCGAACCGAACTCGAGCTTCCCGCTCTCGCGAAACGACCGCATCTCTTCGTCGTAGAAGATCGGACGCCGCTACTTCCCCCAGAAGACAAACATCGCAACCGCCGCCAAGCTCATCGCGCCGGTCGTCCCCCATCCCAAGACGTTGAGTAGCGGCCCGTTGACGTGTTTGCCCATGATCTTCTTATTGTTCGCGATCAGCATCAGCACGATCAGGACGACCGGGGCCAGCAGACCGTTGATCACGGCGGTCCAAAACAGCGCGGCGATCGGGCTGACGCCGAGGAAATTGATCTCGATGCCGACGAGCGTCGAGGCCGCGATGATGCCGTAGAACTGCGGCGCGCGGCCGGGATGTTCGCTGAGCCCGTACTTCCAGCCGAAGGCGGCCGCGAGCACGTAGGCCGACGACGCCGTCAGGATCGGCACGGCCAGCATGCCCGCGCCGATCATGCCGGCGGCAAGCAAGAGTTCCGCGCCCTTGCCGGCGAGCGGAACGAGCGCCTTGGCCGCATCTGCGGCCGTATCGATATGGTGATGTCCCGAGACGAAGAGCGTCGCCGCGGTCGTCAGAATGATGAAGTACATGACGACGTTCGAGAAGATCATACCGACGCCGGTATCGATCGCGGCATAGGTCAGCTCGCGCGGCGTCGTTCCCTTGCGCTGCCAGAGCTTGGTCCGGCCGAGCGCGATATCTTCTTCAACTTCCTGGCGTGCTTGCCAAAACAGCATGTATGGTGAAATCGTCGTGCCCAGAATAGCGACGAGCGTGGTGATGAATTCGGCGTTGAGCACGACGTGCGGACGGAACGTGTTTTGTGCGACTTCATTCCAATTGACGTGTACAAAGAACGCGGCTGCCACGTATGCGAAGAGCGCGAGCGTCAACCACTTGAAGATGCCCGAGATCAACTTGTACGAACCCCAGATCTGAAAGGCGATCAAGATCGCGCCGATCGGAATGACGAGCGCGGCGATCGACACCTTGGGGGCAAGTAGATTGATCGAGGCGCCGATCGCTCCGATGTCGGCGCCGGCATTGATCGTGTTGGCGACCACGAGTCCAACCGCAACGATATAGACGAGGGGTTGCGGATAGTGCTTTTTCAGGAGCACGCCGAGGCCGTCGCCGGTCACGAGGCCGATCTTGGCGGAGATGTACTGCACGGCCGTCATCAGCGGAACGGTGAGCAGCGCCACCCACAGCGTTCCGAAGCCGAGCGCCGCCCCGGCGACGGCGTAGGTGCCGATGCCCGACGGATCGTCGTCCGAAGCGCCGACCGTGACGCCGGGCCCGAGAATCTTCAAGAACTTGATCAGCGGATGCGTACTGGCGCCGAGAGCCGACTCGCGCGAGCCCAGTTGGGACGCCAAGATGACGTTCTCGCCAGTTTCGGATTCGGGACCCGTTTCAGCCATTAGAATCGGCTATACCCAACTTTAGAGCAGGCAAGCAGAAGGCGCGCTTGCCAGCGGAAGTCGAGGTTACGGCAAGACCTGGTAGCGCGCGACCATACCGCCCTCCATGTGATCGCTCACATGGCAATGGAACAGCCATATTCCGGGATCGTCCGGAACCATGTCGGCCGTTACCATCTGCGCCGGCGAGAGCGCGATGACGTCGGTGCGCTGACCGTTGACGAGGACCGTATTGCCGTGCCAGTGCGGGGTGTGGAAGTTGAACGCCTCGCCCAAGGTCATGACGTACCAGCGAACGTGCTCGCCCGTTTTCATTCGCGGCATCGGCATGTTCGCAAACTGATAGCCGTTGATCGTGAATCGAAAATTCGCAGGCCCGAAACCGGTGCCTATCAATATATCGAAATTGCCTTGGGGATCGACGGGAGCGCCTTCGAATTTAAGCTTCTTTGGCTTGCGCGACGTCGTGAAGCGCCTGATGTTCTCGTCGAGGAACCAGCTCTGGTTCTCATCGTATTCCATGAAAAGAGTGACGAATTCTCGGTCGACGTCCTTCGGGGTTCCGTCCGGCCGCGCCATCCCGCGACGCGTGACGACGATCGCCCCGATCAACCCGGCGTTGACGTCGCGCCGCTCCGTGACGTGCGAGTGGTACAGCCACACGATCGAACTCGGATCGTTCGGGCCCGGACCGGCCCGTTCGGGAACTTCCCAGGTGTACGTGAACGTCTTGCCCGGCGCGACCGCGTCGCCGCCTTTATCGGCCGCGGCGACGCCGTCGGAGTACGGCGAGCCTTCTGAGGCTTTCTTGTAGAGGACGCCATGGGGATGCATGCTGTACGGATGCGTGCCGTGGTTCCTGAAGACGATCTTGATCGTGTCGCCGACCTCGGCGCGTACGATCGGACCGACGAGGCCCAGGTATGCGTCGCGGGCCGGGCGCGGCTTGAGGTGCTTGAACGTCGCGTCGGTGTACTCGCGATACATCGCCTTGTGGTAGACCTTGCCGATCAGATGCGGCCCGCGCGTCGCGAAAGCTTTGGCATAGCCCGACGGCGCCATCCCCATCATCTTGTCGAGGCCACTCGGGAGATAGTCCCAATCCAACTCGTCCGCCGCGATGTAGTACGTTCTCACCGTGCCGGCCGAGATCTGAGGGTCAGCCCCGAAACTCGGAGTTGAGAGGAACAGAGCACACGACATCGATATGAGCGCAAGTCCGAGCGCAAAGCGGCGAAAGGTCATAGAACACCTCGTTATAGCGAGACGATTCAGGGCCCACGTTTCCAGTACGCCCATATTTCTCTTAACTCCCGGAGTGGCAGTCCACCTCCCTGTCTCCCCCTGAGGGCGCCTTCGTCGACGTTGCTGAGCATGGGGACATTTCTAAATTGTGCTGATAACGTACCCCCGTTCGCCTTGACGCTCCCGGCAGGTCCCTGGTATAGTCGGCAAGCCGAAGCAGGGCCCCCAGGCCCTCACCGGATGCCTCACGGCGATCCGGTCGCACTCTTGGAACCGACGGTAGGTTCCGCGTGTGGGATGTTTCGGCATCACCACTTTTTTGTTTCTTAGGGAGACCGCACATAGCACGACCGCTACGAATTAACGACCAGATTCGGATCCGCCAAGTTCGCGTCATCGATGATGAGGGCACGCAACTCGGGGTGATGCCAACGGAGAACGCCCTCGCGCTCGCGCGTCAGAAAGGCCTCGATCTGATCGAAGTCTCACCGACCGCGGTTCCGCCGGTCTGTCGAATCAGCGATTATGGACGCCTCAAGTACGAGCAATCGAAGAAAGACAAAGACGCTCGTAAGAAACAGAAGAACTGGGAACTCAAAGAAGTCAAACTCCGCCCGAAGATCGAGAATCACGACTACGAAACCAAGGCCCGGATGGCCGAGCGTCTCTTGCTGGACGGCGGAAAAGTCAAAGTCACAATCATGTTCCGCGGCCGCGAAATTACGTACACGAGCTTCGGAAAGAAATTGCTCGATCGCATGGCGGTCGACATGTCTCCGATCGCGATCGTCGAGCGCGATGCGAAACTCGAAGGCAAGAACATGTTCATGATCCTCGCCCCTCGCCCGGTACCATCGGGGCCACCGAAATTCACCTCAATGTTGCACCCGGAAAAAGTTGCCGCGGTAACGCCGGAAAAGAGTCCGGAGATGCCGGAACAAGCCGCGGAACCCCCGGAAGCACCGAGTCAAGGAGTCGCCTCCAGTGCCTAAGATCAGGACGCATCGCGGAACCGCCAAACGCGTGAAAGTCAGCGCGAATGGGAAGGTCACGCACCGCCATCAGTTCAGTGGCTGCGGTCACATCCTCAGTAAGAAGTCGCGCAAGCGCAAGCGGAAGTTCCGCAAAGACCAGCCCGTTTTCGCCGGCGATCTCAAGCGCTTTGCGCCGCAGATCCCGTACTTGCTGTAGGAGCGTCGAACAATGGCACGCATCAAGCGCGGAGTACATAAAGCCAAGAATCGCCGCAAGGTGATGAAGCTCGTCAAAGGCTTCCGAGCGGCCCGTCGTAGGAACTACCGCCTTGCCAACGAGGCGCTACTCCATTCCTTGAGCTACGCCTATCGGGACCGCCGCGTCCGCAAGCGCGATTTCCGGTCGCTGTGGATCGCGCGTATCAACGCGGCGGCGCGGCGCGAAGGCCTTTCTTATTCGCGGCTGATCGACGGCCTAAAGAAGAGCGGCGTGACCCTAAATCGAAAGGCATTAGCCGACCTGGCCGTCTCCGATCGGGCCGCGTTCGATTCGCTTCTCGCAGTAGCGAAGGCTCAGTTGGAAGCTCGTTCGACCCCGGTTGCGTCCTGAATCGCAACTATTACGTGCAGGGATGCAGTTAGAGGACCGATATGACTAAGATGAAGATCCAAATGCCGATGACCCAACGGGGTACGCGCGACTATCCCACCGCCATCGGTCTCGCCATCATTCATCTTGGAGCGCTCGGCGTATTCGTTCCGGCGCTCTTCTCGTGGTCGGGCGTCTTCGTGGGCATCGCGCTGTACGTGGCCACCGGATTTGGGATCTCGCTCGGTTTTCACCGGCTCTTGACGCATCGCAGTCTGACGATGTGGAAGCCGCTCGAATACTTCGCCGCGTTCGTCGGCGGGCTCGCGTTACAGGGCGGACCGATCGATTGGGTCGCCACGCACCGCGCACACCACGCCAATACCGATCGCGACGGCGATCCGCACGATGCAAACCGCGGTATGCCGTGGGCGCATATGGAGTGGCTCTTCCGCACGAGCAAAGACCGCATCGAGCCCGAAGAACGCCAGCGTTGGGCTGCCGATCTATTGAAGGATCCGTTCTACTGCTTCCTCGAGAAATACAACACGTACATCCAAATCGTGCTCGGCCTCGCCTTGCTCTTAGTGGGCGGATGGTCGTGGGTGATCTGGGGAATCTTCTTCCGGCTCGTCTTCACCTACCATTGCACCTGGCTCGTCAACAGCGCAGCGCACGCGGTCGGCTATCAATCGTACCGCACCGGCGACCGCTCGACCAACAACTGGTGGGTCGCCTTCCTGAGCTTCGGAGAAGGCTGGCACAACAATCACCATGCGTTTCCGTTCTCGGCAAGCCACGGATTGCGCTGGTTCGAGTTCGATGTCACGTTCTGGATCATTCGCTTCTTGCGCTGGACCCGTTTGGCGAAAAACGTCCGCCTTCCGTCGCGCGAGATGATGGAACGCCTGCAGCTTCCCAAACCGATCATCCGCCGCAGTTTCTCGAACTAAGCTACGCGGCTAGCCCGTTCTCGCGCGCGCCCAGGCGAGGGCGATCTGCGTTTTGGCGTCGCGTAGTTCGTCGCGTTCGACGAGTCTCCACGCGTCCTCGACAGGCCAAACGCGCAATTCGAACGACTCGTCCTCTTCGGGCTGCGCTTCGCCCGGCGTGAGGCCTTCGGCGACGAAGAAGTGGATGCGCTCCTGGCAGAATCCGGGCGTCGTATAGATGCTCCACAAGAAGCGGAGCCGCTCGGCGCGATAGCCGGTCTCCTCGATCAACTCGCGGCGCGCGGTCTCGAGCGGCGGCTCGCCGCGTTCGATCATGCCGGCCGGAACCTCCCACAACTCTTGACCCGTCGGATGCCGGTACTGGCGCACCAGCACTATCGTATCGCGCGCAGGCTGCGCGATCACGACGACGCCGCCCTGGTGTTCGACGACTTCGACCTTGCGTCGCTTGTCGCCGTGATACGCATCGATTTCATCGACGCGTAGGTTGAGCACGCGGCCCGTGTAGATGCGTTCGCTCGAATGGACCTTCATCCCGGCGTCGACGCGCGCGATGCTTCATGCAAGGCGAGCAACTCGTCCGACGATCGTCCGCCGCCCATCTCGCCGATCAGTTCGGCGAGGTTCGTGGCGATCGAGGCGTGCCGGCCGGCAAAGCCGCTATACAGATCCGCAAGCGTCCGATAATACCAAAGCGTCCCCCACTTGCTCCCGCTAAAACGCTTGAAGACCGCGTCGCCAACCTCGGGCCGACGCAGATCCGCATGAATCGAACGCAGGTTGTAGAGTTTATCCGCGGCGCTGACGAGCATTGTCCCGGGGCGCACCGCGCCGATCGATCGGAGCCGCGCGATGTACCACTGCTTGCGCGCCAGCCACTCGCCTTTGTCCGCGCCTTCTTCAACCAATGCATCGCTGCACTCTGCGACGATCTGGGTTACCTCCGGACCGAAGCGCGCTGCGATCGCTTCGAGTTGTTCGTGGCCACCATGATCTTCGGCGGCATCGTGCAAGAGCGCAGCGATCGCTTCGTCTTCGTTACCGCCGTTCTCCAGCACGATCGAGCAGACGCCGAGCAGATGCCCGGCGTACGGTACTGCGGTCGACTTTCGCAGATCGCAGCGGTGGACGTGCAGCGCGTAGGCGAGAGCCTGGTCGAAGCGCTCCGTCAGGATCGGCGAATCGGTCGTGTCTCCCACCTCTACGGCATCCAAAAGCTTCTCCTTACGTTGCGGGCGGCGGGCTCGGCGCGAGGCGCGCCATCAATTCCAGAACGAGCGCGATCTCGAGCGCGACGATGCACGTGCCGATCGACCAGCGCGCCGGCGCAAGCACGAACAGGGCCGCGGCGGTCGAGGCCCCGATGAAGGCCATGTCTCGGGTGGCTTGCACGCCGACCAGCGGGCCGCCGGCCGCGATGTTGCGGCGCAGCGCGAGCGTCTGCGCCAGAGTGAGCGCGCCCAGCGCGAACGCGGCCGGATAGCCGAAGTGCGCGATTTCGACGAGCAGGCTGCGACCGCCGATCAGGACCACGAGCGCGATCACCGCGATAAACGCCGCCTCGACGGTACGGGAACTCACCCTCGGCCACTCATCCGGCGCGGCGGCGTTTCCCTACCTCGCTCCAGGCCGCGAGAGGGCCGCCCCAGACTCGCGCGGGACTAGGCAGCATGCGCGGTCCTCAACCCCTTGGCGCCCACTCGCCGAAACTGGACGCCGTGCGAGCGCTTCGAACAAAGGCGGGCCGGCGCGAGCGAGCGCGCTTTTCGATCGAGGGCCCGACGCTGCTCGAGGAGGCGCTCTCCAGCGGCGTCCCGATCGAGGCGCTGTACGCCACCGAGGACGGTTACGCCAAGATAGGGCGCCTGGCCGAGCGGATCGATGTGCCGGTCTATATGATCCCCGACCGGGCGATGGCCAGGATCTCGGACCTCGAGACGCCCCCGGGCTCGCTGGCTGTGGTACCGGCGGTGCTGGCGCCGCTCGAGAAGCTCCTCGGCGAGGGGGAGCCCGTACTTCTCATCGCCGGGGTGGGTGATCCGGGCAACGCCGGAACCTTGCTGCGCTCGGCGGAGATTTTCGGCATCCGCGGGGTGATCTTCGGAACCGACGGGGTCGAGCCGCACAACCCCAAGGTGGTCCGCGGCTCGATGGGGGCGATCTTCCGGCTGTCTATCGCCGTTGCTGGCGCCGAAGAGGTCCGGGCTGCGGCCGGTCACGAGGGGTACGCTCTCCTTGCCACCTCGCGCGAGGGGACGCCCATAGGCCAAATGCGCTTCTCCCGACGCTCGATCGTGGCCGTCGGAAACGAGCGCCGCGGGGTTGCCGCTTGGCTGCCCAGCTGGGACGGCGCCGTCTCGATCCCTCAGCGCGGCCGAGGCGAAAGCCTCAATGCGGCGGTGGCCGGCAGTATCATAATTCACGCATTAATGCAACAGTTAGACGACAAAATTCTCCCAGACTCAAATCGCGAAAAACCCTGATTTGTCAAGACTTGGCGGACCCTTAGAGCCATGCTATACTCCGGTTTGTCATAGGCCCGCGTAAGCCGCACAAAATTTGAAGAGAAGGGTACCGCTCACTGATGCGTACTAGCGACCGCTTCTGGAAATTGTTCACGAGTACCGGATCCATTTACGCGTATCTGATGTATCGACAGATCAACCCGCCGGTGGCAAGTAGCTAGAAACCCGATAACGAGAAAGTTTGACGAACGCCTGGCCGAATGGTCGGGCGTTCGCATTTTACGACAGGAGCGAAGTAGCCATCAGTCAGCTCGGTGAGCAGTTGCAGGCGCTCGGTGCGCGACTCGAAGCGGCCCTCGGCGACGTGCGCGACGGCGCCGCCCTCGATGACGTGCGCGTTCGCTTCTTAGGTCGCAGCGGCGAAATTACTGCGCTGCGTCGCGCCATCGGCAACCTGCCGCCTGCCGAGCGGCCCGAGGCCGGCAAGATCATCAACGCAGCCGTTACGGGTTGGGAAGCAATCGTCGCGTCCAAGGCCGATGAGTTGCAGCGGCGCGCACTCGACACGCAACTCGAGATCGCCATCGACGTCACGTTTCCGGCGCCGCCGGCGCGCAGCGGCTCGCTGCATCCGCTGCGCCGCGCGCTGGAAGACGCCTGCGGCTACTTCGAACGGCGCGGCTTCGCCGTCGTGCTCGGTCCCGAGATCGAGACCGAATACTACAATTTCGACGCGCTCAACATCCCGGCCGATCATCCGGCACGGGAGGGGCTCGATTCGTTCTACTTCGGCGACGGCAGGCTCTTGCGCACGCATACCTCACCGATGCAGATTCGCACGATGCAAGCCCATCCGCCACCGGTCGCGATCGTCACCTCCGGCAAGGCCTACCGGCGCGACGGCATCGACGCGCGCCACTCGCCGATGTTCCATCAGATCGAAGGCTTGCTGGTCGCGCCGGGCATCCACATGGGGCACCTCAAGGGCATGCTGACCGGAATGTGCCGCGAACTGTTCGGTCCCAATCAAGCCGTGCGCTTCCGGCCGTCATTCTTTCCGTTCACCGAGCCGAGCGCCGAAGTCGACACGACGTGTCCCGGTTGCGCCGGAACCGGATCGGCGGCCGGAGATCCCGGCTGCAAGACGTGCGGCGGTTCGGGCTGGATCGAACTCGGCGGCTCGGGTATGGTGCATCCCGGAGTGCTGCGCGAAAGCGGCTACGATCCCGATGTGGTCTCCGGCTTCGCATTCGGCGTGGGCATCGAACGCATCGCGATGGTGCAGCACGACCTCGACGACATCCGCGTCCTCTTCGAAAACGACCCGAAGGTTCTGGCTCAGCTCGCGTGATAGGCGCAGTGCGCGGCGAGAGCGCAGCCTGCGCAAAGGGGCGCGCTGCGCCGGCATACCTGTTGTCCGTGACGCCGCGCGAGTTGGTGCGCGCGCACGAGCGCGGGCACGTCGTCGCCCGGCGGAATGCGCGCCAGCACGTTCTTATAGGTCGTCGCGTAGTTCGGGCTCTCGGCGCCGAACCAAAATCTCGCGAGCACGCGAATGCCGTTCGACTCAAACGCCGCCTGCGCGGCCAAGCCGCTAAAGAGCAGAATCTTGTCGGCGCCCGGTTCGCCGATCATCGGAAAACGACGCAGCAATTTCCGTTGTTCGCGCAGCGGCGTACCCTCGAGCGCCGCTCGCAGATCGCCGTCGCACGTCTCCAGAACGATCTGCGCGCTCTCACGCAACCGAGCGGATCGCTCGGTGCCGTGGATGCCGCCGAGCGACGCGATCTCCGCGAGCACGGCCGGCTTCGCGCTCAGAATTCGCTTCGGCGCGAGGCCGACGCGTTCACGCAGAGCCTCAAACGCGGCGAGCCGTCGCGCGTCGGTTGCGAGGTACGCGATCTGATCGTAGAGGATCGTCTCGAACGGATCGACGATCGCCGGCGGCTCGGGCGGTCCGTACCGGCGCTCCAGCAGTTTCGAGATCGACGAAAGACCCTGTGGCATGGCCTCCTCTGCGCCCCGGCGTACTAAGAGTTCGGCATGAAACTCCCGATCGCTTGGCTGCGCGACTACATCGACCTGGACCTCAGCACCGATGAGATCGCCGGGCGACTCGCGCTGTTGGGATTTCCGGTCGACGGCGTCGAGCGCCGCCCGAAACTCTCGGGCATCGTCGTGGGCCGGCTGACGAAGGTCGAGAAACACCCGAATGCCGATCGCTTGCAGGTCTGCACGGTCGATACCGGCGGCGCATCGCCGCTCACGATCGCAACCGCCGCGACCAATGTGGCGCAAGATCAAGTCGTGCCCGTCGCCACGACCGGTGCGAAGCTGGTCGGACTCGAGATCGTCCCGCGCGCGATGCGCGGCGTCGAATCGCAAGGCATGCTCGTCTCGGCCAGCGAGATCGGGCTTCCCGACGACTGGTTCGAAGACGGCATCCTGCAGCTCGCGCCCGCGACGCCGCTCGGCACTGATTTCGTAAAGCTGTACCGGCTTGAAGACGACGTGCTCGACGTCGAGATCACCGCGAACCGCGTCGACGCGATGTCGGTTCTCGGACTCGCGCGCGAATTCGCAGCCGCGCTCGGCACGAGCGTTCGAGAACCCGAGACGCACGCCGCGCCGGCGCACGGAGCGATAGGCACCTCCGACACGGGCGTGACGCTCGAGAGTTCCGATTGCAAACGCTTCGTCGCGCAGCGTTTCTCGAACGTGACCGTTCGAACCGCACCATTCTGGATGCGGGTGCGGCTCGCGCTCGCCGGCCAGCGGCCCATCAACAACCTCGTCGACATTTCGAACTTCGTCATGCTCGAGACGGGGCAACCGCTGCACTTCTATGATTTCGAGAAGCTCGCCGGCCGGCGCGTCGTCGTGCGCGATGCGCGCGCGGGCGAGACGATGACGACGCTCGACGGCGAAGAGCGCACGCTCCAACCGATCGATCTCGTCATCGCCGATGCGGAACACGCGCAGTGCTTGGCCGGCCTGCGTGGGGCGGCTTCGAGTGAGGTGACCGACGCGACCCACGAGTTGCTGCTCGAAGCCGCGAGTTTCTCGGGACCGCGCATCCGCCGCATGAGCGTCGCGATGGGCTTGCGCACCGACGCGTCGAGCCGTCACGAAAAGGGCTTGCCACTCGCGCTCGGCGAGTTGGGCGCTGCGCGTGCCGCGAACTTGTTGGGAGCGGAGGGCGCAACCGCGCAGCCCGCGTTCGCTACCGGCGCCGAGATCGAGCCTGCGGCCTCGATTCGCGTCTCGGCTACGCAAGTGCATGCATTGCTCGGCGCCATCGTCACCGGCGCCGAGATCGAACGCTCGTTACGCGGTCTCGGTTTCACCGTCGCCGTCGACGGTGACGCATTCGTCGCTACGCCTCCGGCTTGGCGCGGCGACGTCAAACTGCGCGAAGACGTTATCGAAGAGATCGGCCGCATCACCGGCTACGACCGGATCGGCGCCGAGCAGCCGCCGATTCTCGATCAGGCGATCCCGAGCAAGGACTACCACGACGAGCGGCGCATCGCGCATGCCATCGAGGCGCTCGGGTATCGCGAAGCGGTAACGTTCTCGCTGCAGGCAGTCCAGGTGCGCGAGCTGCACGAACGTGCCGGCGTCGCGCTGCCTGGTGCGATCGTGGAGATCACGAACCCGCTCTCGGAAGAGCAGCGCTACATGCGCTTTTCGCTCTTGCCCGGACTACTGGGTCTCGTGCGGCGCTACGAGAGCGCGACGCCGCGACGGCTCTTTGAGATCGGGCACGTCTTCTTTGGCGCACCCGCAGCGCTCGAAAGCGAGATGGTTGCCTGGCTCCTGGCGATGCCCAAGATCTCGGGCGAGCCGGAGTGGCGCGATACGGGCTTCCTCGAATTCAAAGGCGAGTCGTTGGCGTTCGTGCGGGCTCTGGCTGGACGCAACGGTGAGGTCGTCAGCACGCGCCGCGAGGAGTTGCATCCCGGCAAGAGCGCGAGCCTGCTCGTCGACGGTAAGGATGTCGCGACGATCGGCGCCGTCGATCCGCGCTTGCTCGCAAGCTACGAGATTACCGGCCGCGTCTACGCGGGACTCGCGCGCATCGGGGACATTCCCGCATATCGCGTACCGCCGTACAAACCGGCCTCGCGCTATCCCGCAGTCGAACGCGACTTGGCCTTGATCGTCGCCCCCGAGATTCCCGCGATGGATATCGAGCATGCGGCGCGCGCAGGCGGCAACGGCTTCCTGACCGACGTGCACGTCTTCGACGAGTACCGTGGGCCGCAGGTCGAAGCCGGCAAGAAGAGTATCGCGCTCCGCGTCGTGCTGCAACGCGACGATGCGACGCTTACCGATGCCGAGGCAGACCGCCACGTCGCCGCCATCCTCGCGTCGCTGGCCGAGCGCTGCGGGGCGAAGATTCGGGAATGAGCAATCTGTCACTTCACTGGCCTGACCTGGTCATCGGCGTCATCCTGCTGCTCGGTCTGTGGCGTGGCTATGCGCGCGGCTTCGTCGCGGAACTGATGGGAGCGATCGCGCTCGCGGTCGCGGTCCTCGCCGCGATCGTCTATCCCGGCATGTGGGACGGCGCGTTCGCGGATTGGACGCACCTCGGACCGGGTACGGCACACGTTCTCGGCATGCTCGCGTTCGCTGCGCTCGCCTACGCCATCGTTTCGGTCATCGGCCGCATTCTCTCGCGCATTGCGAAGCTTCCGATCTTAGGATTCTTCAACGCGCTCCTCGGCGCGGTCGTCGGGCTCGCTTGGTCGGCGGCGTTCTGCTGGCTCGCTCTCTTCATCGCGCTGTATTTTCCACTGAGCCCGAACGTGCGCAAAGATCTCGGCAAGTCGTATTTTGTCGCGATTCTCGAGCAGCCCAACGCACCGATCGACGACTATCTCAAGAAGGCGATGCCGTGGTTCGTAAAGCCCTTTTCAGAGGACCTCTTCAACAACCACAAAGTCTGAGGTTCAGTACCGCACTCGCACCGAATACGTCAGCTTCGTGCGGCTGTCGGCGGGGACGTGCACGAGCCACGACGCGGTCGTGCTCGACGATTGCTGGTGGGGCCGGCTCTCCTTGAGCATCTGCCACTCGCCGGGAATCGGTTCGACAACGAGCACGTCGACGGCTTGATCTTTCGCGTTGCCGAGCACGATTTCGTAAGCACTGTCGTAGATCCAGGGTCCTTTCGCGTTCACAATGTGAAAGTTCGTTTGCTTCTTGCGCGCCGTGACGTCAAAAGAGTCACCGACGTGTAGCCGCACGGTTTCGTTCTTAGGGGTATGGTCGATGCGATCCGCCCCGAGAAAAAGCGACGTCCCTCGCGAGTCGTTCTTGTAGAGTCGCACCAGACCAGCCGGCAGCGGTACACCGAGTTCGCCGTTCTTGTTCAAGAAGCTAATGTATGTTGCGACCGGCAGCTTTGCTCCGAGATCCGGCTCCTGGCTGCGATAATAATCAGCGCCGCCCCGCAGCTCAAGCGTCTTACGGATCGGCACCGCGTGAGCGGTCAGAAAGCCGACTTGCTTGGTCTGATTGTCGGCGATCGTCGTCGTTCGCGCCAACGTGTAGAGGTGATACTCGAAGTAGTTCTCTTGTTGCACTTGTTCCGCCGTCACGCTATAGGTGTCCCGCATCGCCATCGGCGGCGGCGGTACGTTGACGTTGCCCGCGACGAGTTGGAGATGCGCGTTGGTATAGGTCGTGCCGCTCCTGTTGGTGAGGGTGATTAGTCCGCCGAGGTCGAGTTTGTCTTCGTTCGGCGAGACTTGCCCGACGTATTCGGCATGCCAGCCGAGCCCGGAAGTCAAGTAACTCAGGTCGATATCTTCCGCGGATTCGCGCGTGCTCTCCAAGTTCAACACCAGCGTGGGGCGGTCGCGCAGATTTGGCGGCAACGACGAGTACACGATGTGCTGGTCGGGGCCGAGCGAGGTCTCAATGCGATCCGCGTACTGCAGGATCAGGCCTTCCGTCGTGCTCAACAGCTTTGCTTCTTCGCGCGGCTTCTGGCCAGGCCCCGGATAGTCACGCGCGACGATCACCGTCTGCCCGACGGCTTTCTCAAGCAGCGCCGACGGCTTGAGCAAATCGAAATTGAAGTTCTGCTCGAGCAGCGAGACGGTGCCTGGCGATGTTAAACTTTGCACGAGCGACGAGGTTCCGTCCAGATTCGCGCTAACATCGCGCCAGGCAATGTGATTCTCGCCCTTGCGCAAGCTGATATGACGTCTATCGTGGATGAGCGCCAAGTCGCTGTTATAGATCGTCACATTGACGCGCCGTTGATCGGCGAGCGTGCTGGTCTGCTCGCCGGGATCAGCGCTCAGGCGACTCCCCGAAACGACCACAAACGAGGCGAGTAGTGCGAACGATACGAAGATGCGCATGCGTCGGATCCCGCGCCTAGTAACGCACGCGCGCGGTGTAGATGAGCGTCGCGTGTCCATTCGCGGGAACGTGCACGAGCCACGAGGCGGTCACGCTTGAGGACTTATCGTGTGGCTGGCTCTCGCTCGTGATCTGCCATTCGGACGGAATCGGCTCGACGACGAGCACGTCGACATCTTGATCCTTGGCGTTTCCGAGCCTGATCTCGTACGAGCTATCGTAGATCCAGGGATTGTTCTCGCTCACGATGTGAAAGTTTGTCTGTTTCTTGCGCGCGGTTACGTCGAACGAGTCGCCGACGTGCAAGCGTACGGTCTCGTTCTTCGGCGTGTGTCCGATCCGATCGGCGCCCAGAAACAACGACGTGCCGCGCGAGTCGTTCTTATAGAGGCGCACGAGGCCGCCCGGTAACGGCACGCCAAGCTCACCATCTTTATTGTCAAAGCTGATATACGTGGCAACCGGGAGTTTCGTCCCGAGATCGGACGTGGAGGTGCGGTAGTAGTTTCCGAAGCCGCGCAATTCGAGCGTCTTGTGAATCGGAACGGAGTGTGCGCTGATAAAACCCACTTGCTTCGTCTGATTCTCTGCAATCGTCGTCGTCCGTGTCAACGTGTACAGATGATACTCGAAGTAATTCTCCTGGACCACGGGTTGGAACGCGCTTCCGGCGGCCGAAATCCGCCCGATCGTTTGTAGCATTAGCGGAGTCGGTGGCGGAACGTTAACGTTTCCGGCAACCAATTGCAGATGCGCATCCGCGTACGTCGTTCCGCTCGTATTCGTGAGCGTCACGAGCCCGCTAAGATCGAGCTTGTCTTCGTTTGCGGAGACCTGGCCGACATACTCCGCGTGCCAACTGAGTCCGGACGTCAGGTAACTCAGGTCAACGTCTTGGGGAGTGTCGACAGTGCTCTCCAAATTTAAGACCAACGTCGGCCGGTCGCGCAGATTCGGCGGAAGCGATGTGTAGACGATATGGCTGTCGTAGAGCGCCGTCTCGATGCGATCCGCGTACTGGAGGATGATGCCCTCGTTCGTACTGAGGACCTTCGCGTTCTCACGCTCGGGCTGCCCGGCGCGCGGATGGTCGTGAACGACGATCACCGTGTGGCCGACTGCCTTCGCCAAGAGCGCCGACGGGCGGAGCAGGTCGAAATTAAAGTTCTGCTCCAGGACCGAAACCGCGCCGGGCGCCGTCAGGCTTTCGACGAGCGACGATGTGCCGTCGAGGTTCGCGCTCACATCGCGCCAGGCGATGAGGTTCTCGCCCTTGCCGAGCGTCAGTCGTCGCCGGTCGTGCACCAAGGCAAGATTGCTGTTGTAGATCGTGACGTTGACCTGGCGCTGGTCGGCCAGCGTGCTGGTCCGTTCGACGGTGTCGGCGACGAGGCGCACGCCCGACCCCGCGACCAGAGAGACGAAGAGCACGAGCGATACAAGAACACGCACGAGCGGAACCTCCTTAACCCCTACAGCAACGCTACGAGTCCTCTCGACGTGATGGGACCCCGCTTCCTGCGCGAAAGCGGGGTCCGGTGTTGCTGGTAAGCGCTGCCTGGGCTACGAGCGCTTCTTGCGGCCGCGGGTTCCCTTTTCGACCCGCGCCGTTGCCTTCTCGAGCGCCGCGGCGCCCTGTTCGACGATCGCGCCGATCTCTTGGGCGGCGCGTCCGACCTTGCGCGCGGCGGACGTGGCTTTCTTTGCGCCGCCGATCGCCTTCTTTATCGTGTTGCCTGCGCGTTTGGCGACCGACTTTGAGGCTTTCTTCGTTTTCGAAACCGCCTTCCGCGCGCCGGCGGCCTTCTTACTCTTCTTGCGTGCGGCCATATCAGCTCTGCTCCTTGCTAGATAGTCTCGGAAGCGCTCGACTCAACATCGTTGCGCGACTCCCGACTCTGCGATGCTACCCACATCCCCGTGCAAGCGGACGCTCAAACCCGTGCGGCTGAGGGCTCCAGAAAGACTTGTAGCGCGGCGCGTACCGCGGAGCCGACCTGCAGTTGATAACCTTGCTGCAGGAGGACGATCTCGAGCGCACCGATCGCGCCGAGAATATCGGTCTGCGAGAGCGCGCCCATCGTGCCGATGCGCAGAATCTTGCCCTTGAGATCTTGCTGGCCGCCGCCGATGATCACGCCGCAGTCCTCGCGCAAGGCCCGCCGTATTTGATCGGCCGAGAGCGACTCGGGCAAACGTAGCGCGACGACGGTGACCGAGTGAGCGCCGGGTTGCGAGAAAAGTTCGAGTCCGAGCGCGCCGGCCGCGGCTCGGATCGCGCGCGCATACCGCTCGTGCCGCGCGTAGACGGCCGGCGCACCCTCGGCATGATAGCGGCGTATGCCGACATCCAGCGCGAACGCTATTGAGACCGGCGGCGTCCACGGCGTTTGGCCCTGCGGCGAGAACTCGTGCGCCCGCGCAAGATCGAGATAGAAGCGCGGCGACTTGGCCTGCGCGATGCGTTCCCAGCCGCGCTTCGAGACCGCAACCATCGCAATACCGGGCGGAACCGCGAGCGCTTTCTGCGAGGCCGCGACCACGATATCGAAGCCCCACGCATCCATCTCAAACGCTGAGGCGCCGAGCCCGCTGACCGAGTCGACGACGGTCGTCGCCGGATGCCGGCCGACGGCGCCGGCAAGGGCGGCCATGTCGTTCTGCACGCCGGTCGAGGTCTCGTTGTGCGTTAACAAGATGCCGTCGATCGCATGTGCGGCGTCGGATTTCAGGCGCGCGGCGAGCGCGGCCGGATCGACGGCGCTGCCGTACGGCGTGTCGAGCAGTTCGACTTCGAGGCCGTACGTGCGCGCGATATTGGCCAGGCGTTTTCCGAAGACGCCGACCGGAGCGATTAGCACCCGTTGGCCCGGCGAGAACGCGCTCGAGACCGCGGCCTCTAGGCCGCCCGTTCCCGAACACCCCAAGATCACGACGTCGCCGTTCGTACCGAAAATTGGCCGCAGACCATCCTCGATACGCCCCAGCAGTTCGGCGAATTCCGGACCCCGATGATCGATCATCGGCTTCGCCATTGCCTCCAGAACAGGTTGAGCGACCGTGACGGGACCCGGAATGAAGAGAAGGTGTCGATGCATCGCAGTTTCATCCTACGATAGCGCAGAAAGGCCCTGTATGCTTGTTGATTGCGATTCCGCTTGAGCGCCGGACCGCTGGCCGGAACGCGCGTCATCGACCTGACGTCGGTCGTGATGGGACCGTGGGCCACGCACGTGCTGGCGGATTACGGCGCCGACGTGATCAAGATCGAGCCGCCCGGCGGCGATATCATCCGCACCGCCGGACCGATGCGCAATCCGTTGATGGGTCCCGTTTTCCTCAACTCATCGCGCGGCAAACGCAGTGTCGTGCTCGATCTCAAACAGCCGCAGGACCGCGCGGCGCTACTCAAACTTTGCGCGAGCGCCGACGTGTTCATGCACAACGTGCGGCGCCAAGCGATGGCGCGGCTCGATCTCGGCTACGAAGTCGTCGCGCGCGCGAATCCGGCGATCGTGTACGTCAGTCTGCTCGGCTACGATCGCCAGGGGCCGAAAGCCGATCTGCCGGCCTACGACGATCTGATGCAAGGTGCGTGCGGGCTCGCTTCGCTGTTCACCGCTTCGGGCGACGACGCGCCACAATTCGTGCCCGCGCTCGTCGCCGACCGCTACGTGGGTGTGACGGCGGTGAACGCCGTGCTGGCGGCGTTGCTCGAACGCACGCGGACGGGCGCTGGGCAGGCGATCGACGTTCCCATGTTCGAAACGATGGTCGAATTAGTGTTGAGCGATCACCTCGGCGGCCACACCTTCGAACCGCCGATCGGCCCGTTCGGCTACCAGCGCACGCTGTCGCCGTTTCGCCGGCCGTACCGCACGTCGGACGGCTTTGTCTGCGTCTTGCTGTACAACGATGCGCACTGGGATACGTTCTTTCGGATCACCGGAAATCTCGAACGCTACGCATCCGACGCCCATCTCTCCGATCCCGAAGGCCGCCGCCGCGATTTCAACCGCACGTACGGCGCCGTCGCCGAGATCCTCGCGATGCGTACGACGGCCGACTGGCTCGAATTGCTGCGCGCAAACGACATCCCGGTCGCTGAAGTGAACGACTTGGCCGCACTCCTCCGCGAGCCGCAGCTGACGGCGACGGGCTTCATCGAAACACACGAGCATCCGAGCGAAGGGCGCATCCGTTCCGTTCGCGCGCCGGCGCGCTTCGACGGCTCGCGGCCCGAGCGAGCGGCGCCCGCTCCGCAGCTGGGCGAACACACCGCGGAAGTCTTACGCGAGGCCGGCGTAGACGAAGCGTCGATTCGCGCGATCGTCAACTAAGAAGCCCAACGACGGCTTCCAAGAAATTTTGAAAGCGCCGAAGGGCCGCTGAAAGTACGTGCCGGGTAAGGCCCGCAATTGCTTACCCGGCTAATCGAAGAAACGACCGGGGAGCGCGAATCGTTCCATCGGGCTATTCGAGGGCGGATTTTGGCCGTAACTGCGTCATCATGAGCGTCACGCCGAGCACGATGACGACGGCCCCCAGCACCGTGTGCCAGGTCAGCGGCTCGTGCAAGACCAGCGCCGCCAGTGCGATCGCAACGACCGGATTGACGTACGAATAGGTGGAGGCGAGAACGGTTTCAACGTTGCGCGCCAGCCACACGTACGCGCTGAACCCAACGATGCTGCCGAAGATGATCAGATACACAAGCGACGCCGTCGCAGCGGGCGTGAACTCCGCCGGCGTTAGGCGCTCGCGGAAGAGCAACCCGAGCAGCCCCAACTCGACGCAACCGACCAGCATCTGCATCCCGCTCATCTGCGCGAAATCCGTCGCGGGATAGCGCCGCTGAATCATCGAGCCGACCGACCACGCGATCGAAGTTGCGGTCGCAATCACGACCGGGAAGAGCGGCAGATGTTCGGCCGCGCTCGGTGAGACGAGATAGGCCATACCTCCGATGCCCATCGCGATGCCGACGATTGCAAGCGGCGAGAGGCGTTCGCGATAGAACGCGGCGCCAATGACCGCGTTCCAGAGCGGTGAGAGCGCGAAGAAGAGCGAGCCGAGGCCGCTCGGAATGTACTGCAGACACCAGGCGAACATTCCGTTGCCGAGCGTCAAGAGGATCGTTCCGGTGATCGCCGCGCCGCGCCAATCGCGCACCGAGGGAAGCGGCACGCCGCGGATCCGCGCGTACAGCCACAGAATCGCGCCCGCGACCAGGAAGCGAACCGAGGCCATGTACCAAGGCGGCAACGTCGCGACCGCAACCTTGATCGCCGGCGCGGTCGAGCCCCAGAAGACGAATACCGCGAGCAGCGCAAGCACGATCGCGGGCACGTTCTTCGACGTGCGCACCGCGTGCGGAACCCGCGCGGCTATCGTTTGCGCGAGGAGGCGACGGAACGCGTGCGCGCCGGCGCGCGCTTGCGCTCGCCGTTGACGCGTTTGATCGAACCGCGAATCGGCACGACGTTGCTTTTCTTGCTTTCGATCGCGCCCAGCGCAACCGGCGTGATCAGCGGCTTGCCGAACGCTTGCAAGAAGACCTCCGAGATCTCTTCGACGCCGACGAACATCATCGTGTCGCGCACTTCCTTGGGCACGTCGTCGAGATCGAGTTCGTTGCGCTTGGGCATCACGATCTTGCTGATCCCGGCACGCTTGGCGCCGAGCACCTTTTCCTTGAGCCCGCCGATCGGCAACACTTGACCGGTCAGCGTGATCTCGCCCGTCATGGCGAGATTCGAATCGACCTTGTTGCCGGTCAACAGCGACGCGATCGAGGTTGCGAGCGAGATTCCGGCTGAGGGTCCGTCCTTCGGCACCGCACCGGCCGGCACGTGGATGTGCAGGTCGTGCTTAGCGAAGTAGTCGTCCGGCAACCCGAGTTCGGGCGAACGCGAGCGCAAAAATGAAACCGCAGCTTGCGCGCTCTCTTTCATCACGTCGCCCAATTGACCGGTCAACACAAGCTTGCCGCTCCCCGGCATCGTCGTCGTCTCGATGAACATGATATCGCCACCGACCGGCGTCCAGGCCAAGCCCGTCGCCACGCCGACCGTCGCCATCCGCTTCTTCACTTCGTTGTAGTAGCGCGGCTTCTTCAAGTAATCGACCAGGTTGTCGGGTTTGATGCGGCCCTTGAAACGCGGCTCCTCGGCGATGCGGCGCGCGACTTTGCGGAAGATCGTACCGATCTCGCGCTCGAG
>PLDY01000169.1 GCA_003136895.1 Candidatus Erabacter solicola
CTCGCATCGGTCGTCGCCTTCTTCGGCGGACCGAACTTTCAAGCGATGGCGCAAAACGTGCTCGACGCTCAGAACATCAACCTCACGAGTTACGTCAACACCGCGCTCGGCCAATTGAACCTCGGGCAAGTTTCGACTCAAGGTTTCTCACGGCTCCTCGGGAGCCTAACGAGTGGCGGCGGCGGCACCGCGATGGCGCTGATGGCCCAGAAGCCGATCGATGTCCCGACCCACGGGACGGCGAGCGCCCCGGTGGTCGTCGAGTGGACCTACGGCACCGGTGCGCCGACGGGCGGCTGCGCCGCGTTCTCCGCGAGCGCGTCAGTCCAGGTCGGTCCTCCGTCGGCCGGTTCGCCGATGTCGCCGGCCGGAGGCACCGGGACGGGCAGCGGAGCCGTTACCCAAAACGGCGGGTGGCAGCAATGTGCGTTCGCGGTCGGCGGATTGCCGACTGGTCTGCCGATCAAACTCACGGCTGCTTTCAACGGCACTTGGAACACGTCGCAGTACAAGGTCATAGGCGTCGCGCCGTATGGATCGGGTCCTGGAACCGTGACGCTCGCTGCCGCCAGCCGGATCGTCCGCAGCATCG
Organism: Candidatus Erabacter solicola; assembly: GCA_003136895.1. GTDB lineage: Bacteria > Vulcanimicrobiota > Vulcanimicrobiia > Vulcanimicrobiales > Vulcanimicrobiaceae > Erabacter > Erabacter solicola. Next base: position 593 of record PLDY01000169.1, read on the forward strand.
GCTCGGCCGAGGCACCGGTCGTCTTCCTTGTCAACGTGCGCTCGACGGGGCCGATCCATTCGGTAGCAACGCCGCAGCCCGCTCCAATTCCCTCAATGCGTCACTGACGCCCGCAAAGGAAGGGGGGCCGAGCTTCGAACGTCGCAAGGGGTCCGTACGGTCACTCTGAGGGGGTGCGCTGACCGGCACGCTAACGGTCGATCTCTCCGGGACCGGGACGAGGGATTCGACGCGAAGACATGTCGGCGAGATCCGTGCGCGCGTGGGCCCCACCCATTTCTCAAGCGGCCGAAACTGGACGTCCCGGATGCTCGCCTGGCGTGGCACCGCTGTGGCACGGACTCGGTGCGACAGGGCGGTGTTCGTTGATGCTCGACGGTACGACGGCGCGCCGCAAGCCCATACGGGGCGTAACTCCCTGACACCAAACGCTACTCGTCGGTACCATCGGTTTCAGATTCGAATCCCGTTGGGGCTACATTAAAAACCGCGCCATGGCGCGGTTTTTCGCGTCTCTGAAAATCCGTTTTCTAACAAGCTCCGAGAATGCGAGCGAAATCGGTATCCGTCTCCACGAATCGAATCAACGCGCGCGCCTAGTCGTGGAACATTTTGGAACGGAGCGGTCGGAACGAGCCGGTAACGGACGGGACGGGCCTGGGACCGTGAGTGATGGGTTCGAATCCCGTTGGGGCTACCAACAGAATACCACCGCGTGGCGTCGTCTAGATAGCGTTCACCGGAATCGTAACGGCCGGACGGTTCTTCGCCGGCCACACTTGTAGAACGAACGTACCGCGGGCCGGCGTAAACGTGAAATCGAACGTCTGACCGACCGTGATCGTTTGGACGGCCGACTGCGGGGTGCGCCGCTCTTTCGGAAGGTCGGCGCCATCTACAGCCAGCGGTTGCCATTGGATCGTTCGATTACCCGAGCTGAGCGAAACGATCGCACGAACCCAAAATGTCGTCACGTTGATGAAGCGCAGCCGCTGCGGTACTCCGGCGCGAATGGTCAGCGGCGGCGGTTGAAACATCCCGTTGACGAAAATGCGTCCGATATCGGCGAACGCGTGCGTCGTCGTGATCGTGAAAATGTGGTCCGTTGACGGGTCGAATTGCCGGCCGGGCTCCAGCACGATCAGCGGCCCCGCCAGGCCACCACGCATCTGATGCACGTCGTTCATGTGCGTGTGATAGATGAACGTGCCGGCGCGCGGCGGCACCATGCGCACTTCGAAGGTCTGTCCCGGATCGATCATCGGCGCCAAACGATCGCCGCCACCACTGAAGCCGGCCACGCCGTCGTAGTAACTGTCCTCTAGTTCCATGCCGTGCCAATGCACGGCCGTCGGCTCCGGCAGCCGATTCGTAACGTCGATGGCGACAGGAACGCCCCGCACGAGCACGATCGGCGGCCCGACGGCGGCCGTCCCGGCGGGCGTCGTTCCCTCGTCGAACGCGTATCGGTACGAAGGGGCGCCGGCCCGGTCGTCGGGCCCTCGCTCGACAAATAGTGCGAGGCGTCGCGCGGCGGGCCGCTCCGCGAAAACGCGCGGCTTACCCTGAACCGAGACCGCTAATATGAGGCCGCCCATCTCCGCATGGCGCAGGATATCGTCCTCGTAGTCGATATCGCTGGTCACTTGCTTGCCGGTTAGCATTTCGGCGATCGGCAAATGCGCTATCGTGTGATACGTCAGGTGACAGTGGAATAGCCAGTGACCGGTGCGGGCAGCTTGCCACGTCATCGAAAGCGTGCTGCCACGCCCCAGCAGTTCGGTCACGCGGCGGTCCCGATCCCGATCGCGCCGATAGTTGATGTCGGCGATCCCGTCGCCGCGCGAGTCGACGCGAAAATAGAATCCGTGCAGGTGCATCGGATGCAGGCCGAACGAAGCGTTGATCCAGCGCCAATGCACCGGCGTACCTCGCGTGTAAGAAAGCCGCTCCGTCGATGGCCAGGATCTTCCGTTGATGACCTCGAGTTCGTACTTGAAATCGGGCGTGCCCTTGGCAGTTCGAACGTTGATCCACTGCCCGATCACGAAGATGCGGTCCCGCGAGGCGTGGGTGGCGTTTCGCGGATCGACCACGATGGCGCCGCTCAATTGCGAATCGGCACCGATCCGTTCGCCGAGCGAAGCGTTGGTGGTCGAACCCCAGTAGTAGTACGTCCCTGGGGATCTAGCGAGAAAGCGAACGACGCGGGTTTGGGCAGACGCGACTTCAAAGGGGCGATCGTGCACCGCCGGACGATCCATCAACCCGTGAACGGTCAAGCGCGTTCCGGGAATCGCATTGTGAATCCGAATCACAACGGTCGTCCCCGACTGGACGCGAATCAGCGGACCAGGAATCTGCGGCGCATTTCCCGGCTCGGAGAAGGCCTGGATCGGTACTGCGGCGCCGTTCGGGCCGTCGGGATACCATCGGCCCCAGCGCGCGTCCAGCGACAGATGCAATTCGTGGCGCACGAACTGCCCGGCCGGTACCCGATTATCATTCGCTCGAATTGCCGGCGTCGATGGCGAGGCCTGCCCGGCGGCTACAATGACCAGTATCAGAATAACAGCAAATGCGAACAGTTTCATGCGTAAAGAACTGCGCCCTCGCTGTATCGGCGTTATCGATTCAAGCGAAGCGCGTGTACTTGTCTCCTTTAAGGAGCGCTTCGCTCAATTCGAAACGCCCCCCCTGTCGCGAGGCGGTCGAAATGCGGGCTCCGCTGTAAATGGCGAATCGTCAGGCCTCGTCCGTCGTGTGGAACATTTTGGAACGGAGCGGCCGGGATGGGCCGGTAACGGTCGGGATTGGACGGGAACCAGGTGCGCCAGAATCCCTTATCTTAGGAACGTTTCGGTAACGGGCGGGACGGGCTGGGACCGTGAGTGATGGGTTCGAATCCCGTTGGGGCT
>PLDY01000116.1 GCA_003136895.1 Candidatus Erabacter solicola
CAGTACGCCTGCGGAGCTGCCATCTCTCGTTTCCTTCCGGTGGTCGGCCGCGGAGCGTCCCCCGACGAATCTGTAGGGGTTGGGGCAGCGGTCGTTATTGCCGCCGACCCTTCTGGGGGCTCGACCCGTTTCCTCGCAAAACCGGGTCACTCGCCGCATACTCGTCGAGGAAGCGGCCTGGCGACCCCGCCGGGAAGGGCCCTCGCCGGCTACAACTAATTCTTTCGTTGATGGATCGGCTACGCCGGAGCTGATACCGCTCGGGGGCCCGAATAGAAGGCGCTTGACGGGCGCTCGACCCAACGTGATTCGAGCGCGATGTCATTTAATGATCTCCGCTGGGTCGCGCGCGATGAGGTCTTCACGACGCGGCCGCACGCCGCCGAAGGCCTGAAACTCAAGGGATTGTGGGTCGCCGGATCGCTCGCCGGCCTCGCGCGCCGGACGATCGCGGTAGTCGGGACGCGCGCCCCGTCGGATGCCGGACGGCGCCGCGCGCACGAGTTCGGTTCGCAACTCGCACGAGCCGGCGTCTGCGTCATCTCGGGGCTCGCGCTCGGCGTTGACGGCGCTGCCCATGCCGGCGCGGTCGAAGCCGGCGCGCCGACGATCGGCGTCCTCGGCGGCGGGCATAACGAGTTCTATCCAAAGCGTAACCGGCAACTCGCCGAAGCGATGCTCGCGAGCGGCGGCGCAGTCGTCTCGCCCTTTGCGCCGGAGCATCCGGCGCATCCGCCGCAATTCTTGCAACGCAACGGCATCGTCGCCGCGCTCGCCGAGGCCGTGGTCGTAATCGAGGCGGCCGAGCGGAGCGGCGCGCTCAACACCGCGGGCTGGGCGGCGGCGCGAAGCGTTCCGGTCTTTGCGTTGCCCGGCGACGTCGACCGGCCGAAAGCAGCGGGCTGCAATGCGCTGATTCGCGACGGCGCGACGCTCGTTCGAAATGCGGAGGACGTGCTCGCGGACTTGGGTTTCGCGGAGTACGCATCGCCGGCCGCCGGCAGCGCCCTCGCACCCACGTTACGGGCCGATCCGCTCGAGACTGCGCTGCTCGCAGCGCTGGCCGACCCGTGCGATCTCGAATCGCTGCTCGATACGGCGAACGCGTCGACCGGCACGCTACTCGCCGCGCTCATGCGCCTCGAGATCGACGGCCTCATCGAACGCAGGGGCGATGGGACGATCGCGCGTCTGCGCTGAACCGGTCAAGCGTGAAGATTCGGCTGATCGCGGTCGGAAAGATTCGCGAGGCGTACGTTGCGGCGGCGCTCGCCGATTTTCGTGCGCGGTTGCGTCACTACTACTCGTACGAAGAAGTCGAGGTCGCCGCGGCGCACGGCTCCGATCCCAGCCGCGCGATGCGTGAAGACGGACAACGGGTTCTCAAAGTACTCGAAGCCGGCGACGTGCTCTGGCTCCTCGAGCGCGACGGCACCGAACTCTCGAGCGTCGAACTCGCGCAGCATCTGCGCGCACTCGCCGACGAAGGGATCCAGCGTTTAGTACTCGCGATCGCCGGCGCGTACGGCGCAAGCGAAGAACTGGTCGCGCGCGCCGACCTGCGCTGGTCGCTTTCGCGCTTGACCTTCCTGCACGAGTGGGCGCGCGCGCTCGTGGTGGAACAGCTCTACCGCGCAGCGAAGATCGCCCGCAATGAGCCCTACCATCACTGACGAGGCCGCCTCCGGCGCCGCGCTGACGCGGATCGCCGCGGCGCTAACGCGGGCCGCCGCCGCGCTCGTCCCGGGCGATGCGCTGCCCGAAGTCGTCTTTGAAGCGCCGCGCAATTTGGATTTCGGCGACTTCGCATCGAACGTCGCCTTGCAGTTGGCGAAGCGCGCCCGCCGCCCGCCGCAGCAGCTCGCGATCGAATTGCTCGAGCGTTTCTTCGCCGACGATCCGTCACTCCGTGAGATCGTCTCGGAGGCGACGCCGCTGGGCGGCTTCATCAACGTGCGGCTCGCTCCGCTCGCGTGGCAGCATGCGGTCGCAACGATCCTGCGCGAGGGCGCCGACTACGGTCGTGGTGCGCCGGCCGGCGAGCGCGTCTCACTCGAATTTGGCAGCGCGAACCCGACCGGGCCGCTCGTCGTGGTGCAGGGCCGCACGCTCTCGCTCGGCGATTCGATCGCGAACGCGATGCGCTTCTGCGGCATCGACGTCACGACCGAATGGATCATCAACGACGCGGGCTCGCAACTCGATACGCTCGGACGCTCACTGTACGCGCGCTACCGGCAACTGACCGAGCCCAATTTTCCGTTTCCCGAGGACGGCTACCCGGGCGATTACCTCGTGCCGATCGCCGAGCGTCTGCGCGCGCGCGACGGCGCCCGCTGGGAGTCGGCGCCGGAGAGTGAGTGGCTGCCGGCCTTCGCGGCGTACGGCCGGGACGAACTCGTCGCCGAGCAACGCGTGACCTGCGAACGTTTCGGCGTGGGCTTCGATCTCTGGCAGAGCGAGAAGGCGATGCATGCGGCCGGCGCGGTCGAAGCGGGCATCGCCGCGCTACGCGAACGCGGCCTGCTCTACGACGAAGACGGCGCGATTTTCATGCGCACGACCCGCTTCGGCGACGACAAGGACCGCGTCATCGTGCGCAGCGACGGGCGTCCAACCTACCTCGGCGCGGACGTCGCTTACCACTACGATAAGTTGCGCCGCGCCGATCGCGCGGTCCTAATCCTCGGTCCCGATCACCACGGGTATATCGCGCGCTTGGCCTCGATCGCCGCCGCGTTCGACCGGCCGGGCGCGATCAGCGTCATGATCGCGCAACAGATCACGCTCGTTCGCGAAGGCGAGGTCGTGCCGATGAGCAAGCGCGCCGGCAACGTGCTGACCCTCGACGACATCCTCGACGAGGTCGGCCGCGACGCGGCGCGCTATTTCTTCGTCATCCCCAACGCCGATTCGCCCCTGACGTTCGACCTCTCGCTCGCCAAGGAACAATCGAGCGACAATCCGGTCTTCTACGTGCAATACGGCCACGCGCGCATCGCCTCAATCGAACGGCGCGCGCCGCCGGAACTCTTGGAGCGTGCGTTACTCGGCGAAGGTTTGACGCGTTTGACCGACCCGTCGGAACTCGCGCTCGCGCGCCGGCTCGCCGAGTTTCCCGAGACGATCCGGTCGGTCGTCGCCGGACTCGCGCCGAATCGCTTGGCACGCTATGCGCAGAGCGTCGCCGCCGATTTCCACCAGTTCTACATGCACTGCAAAGTGCTCGGCGATGACGCGGAACTGAGCGCCGGCCGCTTGGGCCTGGCCCACTCCACGAAACTGATCTTGGCGAACTCGCTTACGCTTCTCGGTGTTTCTTCGCCGGAGGCGATGGAGCGGACAGAGTCACCGTAACGACCGCCTCGGTCTCAGCGCGCGGAGGTTCGGGCGGAACGACCGCCCCCGACCGGAAGAAACGCCATGCGACCTTGGCCAGCGCCGCCGCCGGAATACCGAGCAGCAAGCCGGGCAAACCGAACAATTCGCCGCCCGCGAAGACTGAGAACATCACGACGATCGGCGAGACGCCGACGCTCTCCGACATGATCTTCGGCACGAGCAGGTTATCGGAGACGCGCGCGATCGCGAAGACCGCGGCGTTCACTTCCAGAACCATCGTGCCGCCCTGGGTCGCGGCCAATAGGGTCGCCGCGACGTGCGCGAAGACTTGTCCCACAAAAGGAACGGCGTACGCGAGCCCGCTGATGATGCCGAGCAACAGCGCAAACTTGAAGTCGAACAGGAGTGAGGTCACCGCGTAGATCGTCGCACCCGTAATCGCGCATAGCGCGACTTGGCCCGAAACGAAGGCGCCGAAGACGTGGGCCAGCTCGCCGGCCAGCGCGCGCGCAGTCGAACGCCGTTCGGCGGGGAGTAACTCGTAGAGCGAATCGGCGACGTGTTCGCCTCGGATGACGAAGAACGCCGAGAGCACGAGTGCTGAGACGCCGATGAACGTCGCGGTGAACGCATCGAGCAAGATCTGCGTCAGCGACGAGAGCGACCCGGTCACGGCAAATGCCAGCTTCGATGCTAACAGGCCGCGCAGATCGGAGTACCCCGGCGGCAGATACGCCTGACCGAGATGTGCGCGCAGCGATGTCTGCAGATTGTCGATCCAGGCTTGCGTCGCCAGAATATACGAGGGCGCGTTGCTGCCCAAAATCCCGACCTGCACGACCAGTGCCGGAATGACGAGCAGCGTCAGCACCACCACGGTCGCAAGCAGGCCGGCATAGACAATCAGGATAGCGAGCGCGCGCGGCATGCGGCGCGCCAGCGCTTCGACGATCGGGTTGACGCCGAACGCAATGAAAGCCGCGATCAGGAAGACGGTCAGCGTTCGCGGGATGTGCGACGCGAGCCACAGCGCCGCCAGCGCGAGCACCGCGATGCCGAAGCCGATCGCAAACCGGCGCCGCCACTGTGGAGAATTCAGAGTCGCTTGCATAGCTGCCGCCGCTCCGTTTGATAGCCGAGCTGGGCGTAGAGTTCCCGCGCGGCGACGTTCTCCTCGGTCACCATAAACGACATGTAGGGCAAACCGCGCTTCCGCGCTTCGGCTTCGGCGGCGACGAACAAACCCCGGCCGATCTCGCGCCGGCGCGCGTGCGGCTCGACGGCGGCGTAAGCGACGAAGGCTTGGGGCAGGCCCGTGACTTCGTCGGGCAATTGATCCAGAAAGAGTACGAAACCAAGCCGCTCCATCGGATCGCGAGCGACCAGCAGCACGTGCGAGTGTCCGAACGCGAAATCGAGCAACCGATCGAAACTTTCAGCGACGCGCGCCGGCTCGGCATCGCGCAATCCCGAGACGCTCGAAAGCATCGTGCGATGTCCCAGGTCGCGCACCCAATCGAAGTCCTCGGGCTTCCCGTCCCCGATCCTGTAGATGCCGGTCAGCGAACCGAACCCACGGCCGGCCGCGCGCGCCACCGCGTCAGAAGCGTCTCGAGGGCTTCAATGAACGAACGGTTTTCGGCGGACGTCCCGATCGAGACGCGCAAGCGCCGCGGTGTCCCCAAGCCGTCCCCCGAACGCACGATGATGCCGCGTTCGAGCAGCTCGCCGTACGCGACGTCGGCCTCGACGGGAACTTCGACCGATACGAAGTTCGCGGCCGTCGGATAGACGTGCAGCCCAAGTCGCGCGAACTCGTCTTGGAGATACTTCTTGCCTTCTTCGTTGTTTGCGATGCTGCGCGCGATGAACTCCGCGTCGTCGAGCGCCGCCAGGACGGCGACCGCGGCGGGACGCGCGACGTTGAACGGCAGCCGCACCGAGTTCATCCAGGCAACAACCTCGGGCGATGAGTATCCGTACCCGAAGCGCACCGCAGCCAGCCCATAGATCTTCGACGCGGTACGCAGCACGAGCGTGGCCGAACGGCGCTTGAGAATATCGACGCCCTCGCTGCCCCCGGCGTCCATGAACTCGCGGTACGCCTGATCGAGGACGAGCAGCACTCCGGCCGGCAAGCGCGTCGCAAAATCGGCCAGCGCCGCCGGTTCGACCCGCGTTCCCGTCGGGTTGTTCGGATCGCAGACGAAGACGAGCTTCGTACGCGGCGTGACGGCCGCCAGCATGCCCGTCAGATCGTGCACGCCGTCCTTGAGCGGCACCTCGATCGCGCGCGCGCCGAAGATGTCGGAATCTTTCTTGAAGAGCGCGAAGGTCGGCTTCGCCATAACGGCGTCGTCGCCGGCGTCGACGAACGCGCTGAAGGTGAGCTGTACGAGTTCGTTGCTGCCGTGCCCGAGGATGACGTGTTCGGGCCCGAGGCCGTAGCGTTCGGCCAGCCGCGCCTTGATGCCGCGGTGATCGTCCGCGACGTAATCCGAGAGCGCCGCAATGCCGCGCATCGCTTCGAGCGCGCGCGGCGAGCTTCCGAGCGGATTCTCGTTCTGCGAAAGTTTGACCGGATGCTCGATGCCGTAGCGCCGGCGCACTTCGTCGACCGACGTTCCGGGTTTGTACGGCGCGAACGCGCGCAGCGTCTTGCGAAGCAGGCTCTCCGGCGTCGGTTCCATCGCTCTCCGGCTTCCGCTTAGGTCCGGCGCGATCCCGGTTCGACGAGCGGTTCGCCGCGCGCGCACTGCGGGCAGTCGGCGGAATCGAACGATTCGACCGGCAAGTCGAGCAACGCGATCGCCGGCACGCCGAAGTCGACGATCGCACGGCGCACGATGACCGCCACGCCCACGACCGACGCACCCGCGGCGCGCACGACGGAGATCACTTCGCGCACCGAGAGCCCGGTCGTGACCACATCCTCGACGACCAGGACGCGATCGGCGGCTGCGAGCGCAAAGCCCCGGCGTAAGACCGGCACGCCGTTCTCCTTTTCAACGAAGAGCGCGAGCGTGCCGAGCTTGCGCGCGACCTCGTAGCCGAGCACGATACCGCCGACCGCCGCGCTGACGACGACCGTCGGAGCGAACCCGCGTGCGCCCTCGGCAAGCCGGCTCGCGATCGGTTCGACGATTCGCGGATCCTCGAGGATCCGAAACTTTTGAATGAAGCGCGCACTGTGGCGGCCCGACGAGAGCCGGAAGTGACCGTCGAGCAGCGCACCGCGCGCCGCGAGTTCCATCGCGAGCCGTTCAGGAACCAACGCGCGCCGCTTCCATCTCGGCCAAGATCGCGCGCGCCGCCGCGGCCGGGTCGCGGGCTTCCGTGATCGGCCGTCCGACCACCAGAAAGTCCGCGCCGGCTTCGACCGCGCTGCGCGGCGTCGCGACCCGCTTCTGATCGCCGTGCGCACTTCCGGCCGGCCGGATGCCGCCGCACAGCGCGAGAAAGCCGGCGCCGAAGAACGCCTTGAGATCGGGGACCTCGTGCGCGCTGCAGACCACACCATCGCAACGCGCGTCGCGCGCTAGCGCCGCGAGGCGCATCACGTTCTCGCCCGGACCACCGTGTAAACCGAGCTCGAGCAGCTCTTCGGGCGCGATGCTCGTGAGAATCGTGACCGCGAAGATCTTGGGCGGCGCGATGCCGAGTTCGCGCGCCCGCTCCGCGGCGGCGGCGACGGCGGCGGCCATCATGTCGTTTCCACCCTGCGCGTGTACCGTCAATAGCTCGACCGACGGACGCACGAGCGCGCGCACCGCCGCTTCGACCGTGCGCGGGATATCGTGCAGTTTCGCGTCGACGAACGTGGCCGCGCCGAGCGCCTCGAGCTTCTCTAGGATCGCCTCGCCGTAGCCGAAGAGCGACTCGTATCCCACCTTGAAGATCACGTCGAATTCGCGCAACCGCTCGATCAGCGCCAGCGCGTCCTCGAACGATGCGACGTCGAGCGCGACGATCAGCCTCGGACGTTTCGCGGCGCTCATCGCACGCCCGCAAAACCGGGATTGGCTTTGCCGACCACATCGCGCAGCGAAGCGATGCGCCGCTCGGCGAGATAGGAACGCAGTCCATCGGCGACCGTCTGCGGTGCGCGCGGATCGGTGAAGTTTCCGGTGCCGATCGAGACCGCGCTCGCGCCGGCCAAGATGAACTCGAGCGCATCGCGAGCGTTCTCGATGCCGCCTTGACCGACGATCGGAATCTTGACCGCGCGCGCCACTTCCCAGACCGCGAGCACCGCGATCGGCCGAATCGCCGCGCCGGAGAGCCCGCCGGTCGTGTTGCCGAGCCGCGGTTTCGCCGTCTCGACATCGATCGCCATGCCGCGGACCGTGTTGACGACCGCCAGCGCGTCGGCGCCGGCCGCTTCGACGACCCGGGCGATCGCGGCGATATCGGTGACGTTGGGCGAGAGCTTCACGATCAGCGTCTTCGCGGTGACGCGGCGCGCGGCACGTGTGGCTTGCTCCGCGAGGCCCGGATCGCAGGCGAACGTCTCGCCTTCGCTGCCGACGTTGGGGCACGAGATGTTCAGTTCGATCGCGTCGATCTCGTCGCGCGCGGCCAGCCGTTCGGTGACGTAGGCATAGTCGTCGACCGAAAACCCGGCGACGCTTCCGATCACGGCGCAGGGACGTTCGGCGAACTTCGCAACGTCGTTCTCGAGATAGGCATCGATGCCGGGGTTCTGCAGACCGATCGCGTTGAGTAACCCACTCGGCGTCGCGACCAGACGCGGCGGGGCGTTCCCAAGCCGCGGAAAGCGCGTCACGCTCTTCAGTACGATCCCGCCTATTCCGGCCAAATCGACGAACGGCGCATACTCCTCGCCCGATCCGTAGCAGCCGCTTCCCATCAAGGTCGGCGCCGGCAGATCGAGTTTGCCGATGCGCGTCGCGATGCTCGGCCCCGTCGCGCTAGCGGCGTTCTCTACCATCGAAGCTCGTGCGCCCAAAAGACCGGTCCCTCCTTACAGATACGCGCGTGCACGTAGTCGCGCGTCTCGCCCGGCGCGGGAGCCGGAAAACGCGGCGCCTGCGCGCTTTCGCGCGACAGTCCGACGACGCAGCCCCAGCAGGCGCCGACGCCGCACGCGAAGGTCTCTTCCAGTGAGAGTTGCGCGCGCACGCCGAGATCCGCGGCGACGCGCGCGACCGCACGCAACATCGGCGATGGTCCGCAAGCGGCGATACCGCTGAAATGCATCGCAGTCTCGCGCAGCAGATCGGTCACATATCCGGCCCATCCAAGCGTTCCATCATCAGTGGCGACGTACACGCGCGCGCCGAGTTCGGCGAAGAGATCCGCATCGACGAGCGCACCGGCGGTTCGCGCGCCATAGAAGAGGTACACGCGCGCGCCGCGCGCGAGCAGTTCGCGAGCCGGAAGGAGCAACGATGCGAGACCGACGCCGCCCGCAACCAGCGCAACCTCGTCGCCCAGCGCCGCAAGATCGAATCCGTTGCCGAGCGGGCCGAAGAGGTCGAGTTGCGCACCCAGCGGCAGTGTTGCCAACTCGCGTGTCCGCGGGCCGACCGCGACCAGCATCAACGAGATCCGGTCGCCTTGCGCTTCGTAGATACCGAGCGCCGTCGCAGCCCGTTCGCCGCCCGGCGGGACGACCATCGCGAACTGCCCGGGGCGCGTCGCGCCGGCCAACCGGGGGGCGTACAGCCCAACCACCGAGATGCCGGGAGCCGGCTCGCGCCGGTCGCTGACGACCGTCCTATGGATCGCCGGCGACGTTTCCAGGGCGGGCATATGGGGCCTGATTCCCGCAGCCGCCGGAAATCCCCACACAAAATTAACAGTCCAAGGGGCAATAGACTAGAACATTTTAGGAAATTAGTCGTTAATAGGATAGAGATAAAATCCGAGAAAGGAGGGTCCGACGCAAATGGCAGGTTTACTGGTTTTCAAATCGTTGGCTGACGCGCTGAGAGCGGGCTTTCAGATTTATGACCGCACACAAGATGGCTACCTCGTTCGGACTCGTACGTCAACGGGCTGGGCGATGGCACTCGTCACCTGTAAGTAACGAACTCCGCAGGTAGCAGAAAAACAATCGGGACACGCTACGGCGCGTCCCGATTGCTATTTCCCAGCCTCTTCTCAGTTATCGTGCGATGCGGGCGGCGGAGCCGGAGGACGCAGCTCTTGCGTTCCGCCGGGACGATACGTGTAGCTGCCTTCGTAGGTCGGCGCCGGCGCACCCGGCTGCGGCGGCGGACCCATGTGCATCGTCTGTTGCGGGCGCGGACCAAAATGGAGTTGCGCGCCGGAAGAGAGTGCGATGAAGATTTGCGCCAAGCCGACGAAGAGCGGAACCAGACCACCGATCAGCCAGGGACCGGGACGAAAGTACGTTCCGAGCGGCCCTTCGTAATAACCGATGAACGACAACCCGAGGGTGAGCGCGAATCCGATCGACGCCAGCACCAAGCCCTTACGTAACGCGCTTTGCGCCGAATCCGCAGGATCGTACGCCGGCGCGGCTTGGCTGCGTGCAGTGTCGTACGCGGCACTCGCGACTCGCCAGCCACGTTTCGACATCGGACCCGGATCGAAACCGTTGCGGATCATCTCCATGCGCTCGCGATGGGCGAACGTCCGGAAATAGATCCAGGCGATCATCGGCAGACCGAAGATGAAGAAAATGCCGGCCAGCGGGACCAGCAACTCGACGTCGTGTTCCGTGATCGTCCCTAACACGATTGCGGGCCTCGCTGCTCGGTAACGCGAACTGAGTTCGCGGTTGCTTCGATGTTCATCACTTGCTCCTTGGCGCCGGCTCGAGTCCTTAGCCGGGCACCACAGATACGGCCCGGGACCCTTCGTGTTTCGTTTACCGCATGAAACCCGGCGGCGCTCTTCCCCGTATGTGGGGGCATGGCTGCAATGGCCGGATTGCGCGCGCTCGTGAACCTGCGCCCGGGACCGGAGATCACCGTCGATGACGACCCAAGCCTCGTAGCTGCGACGCTGGCCGGGCGTAATGAAGCTTTCGGCACCCTGGTCGAGCGCTACGACCGGGCGGTCTACAATCTCTGCCTGCGCACGCTGCGGGACGTCGAGGAGGCCAAGGACGTCACCCAGGAAGCCTTCTTCAAGGCCTTTCGGGCGCTGCGGACCTTCCGGCC
>PLDY01000007.1 GCA_003136895.1 Candidatus Erabacter solicola
CAATCTCGGCGTCTAAGTCGAATGGAGGTTGCGCCAACGTCCATCCGCTCTCGACCTGCAGACCGGTTTCGGCGGCCATCTCCGAAGCGATGCGCTGCAGCATCGCCCTGCAGACGCTAGGATTCGGGCGCGCCGGACCGCGGGGTGCTCCGGCCACCAGCACGGCGAAAATGTCGCGGCCGCGATCGTGGATGCGGCTATCACCGCGGCGCAGGACGCGGCTGAACGCTGCGGCAAAGGCTTGCGCCGCCCGGCGCTCGACCCGGCGAGCCGCGCGTTTCCCTTCGCGCCATGCGATATGCTCGAATTCCGGAATGCGCAGAACGAGCAGCGGTACGCCGCCGTTAGCGGCAGGCGAATTTGTAGCCGAATCCATGCACTGTCAGCAGGATGCCCGGAAGCTTGCGCTGTTCTTCGAGCTTTAAGCGGATGCGCCGGACGTGCACGTCGACAGTACGTTCATCGCCTTCGAAATCGAAACCCCAAATTTTCTCCAGCAGCATCTGACGCGACATCGCCATACCGGCATTGCTCGCCAACTCCAGCAATAGGGAGAACTCGCGCGGCTTCATTCTGATGCTCGCGCCGTCAATGCGCACCTCGCGCGCGACCTCGTCAATCTCGAGCCGTCCGAATTTCAAGATCGCCGGGTGGTCCTGATAGGCTTTGCCGATCCGCCGCGCCAGGGTTTTGACGCGCGCGATCACCTCGCGAGGCGAGAACGGTTTTGTGACGTAATCGTCGGCGCCCAATTCCAAACCGACGATGCGGTCGACTTCGTCGGCGCGCGCCGTGAGCATCACGATAGGCAGCTCGCGCTTCTCCCGGCGCAGTGTGCGCGCGACCTCGAATCCGTCGATCGCGGGCAAGCCGATGTCCAAAATCAGCATGTCGGCCCAATTGCGCGCCATGCGCAGCGTCACGTTCCCATCGCCGGCGATGCACACGTCGAGCCCTTCGCGCTGCAAGTGATGCTTCAACAGATCCGCGATGCTCGCGTCATCCTCAGCGATCAGCACGCGCAGCACCGGCATGCCAAGACCTGTGCCCGCGCTTAAGAGGCCTGCGCCACCGTAGCCTGTCCTGAGCCTGTCGAAGGGGCGAAGGGACCGAACTCCGCCGCATGCTCGCGGAGTCTGCGGTAGACCAGCGGCGCGGGAAATCCGAGCCGTTCGAGCGCGCGCGCGGCGGACGGGTAGCTGAGCTCGCTTTTTGTCCGGAAAAGTTTTTCGAGCGCTTTTCGCAGACGTGCATCTTCGCAGGCGGAGGCCGCCTGCACCGCGTGCCAGGCCGCCGCGCGATCGATACCCTTGCGTACGAGTTCCCCGACCAGCCGCACGTCGCCGACCGCTTTCTGCTTTCCCTCGACGTACAGTTGAGCGAAAAGCTTGTCGTCGACGTATCCGTCGCGCTTGCAGTGTTCGACGGCTTCGCGGATCTCCTCAGGATCAAACGGTTTGCGTTCGAGTCTCTGCCAGAGCTGCGCTTCGGTTAGGCGCCGCTGCGCCAACATCCTGAGCGCAGAGACGTACGCCTTCGCCATACCTACTCCGGAGAAACCGCCGCTGCCGTCCCGTTGCGGGATACCGTCGCAGTGACTTCCTCGCGGATCTTCGTCGCGATTTCGTCGGCGAGATCCACGTGCTCTTCCAGATAGGACTTCGCGTTTTCGCGGCCTTGCCCGATGCGCTGCTCGCCGTAGGTGTACCATGAGCCGCTCTTGCCCACGATGTTGCGTTCGAGCGCAATGTCGAGAATCGAGCCCATCTTGCTGATGCCGTGTCCGTAGGTGATGTCGAACTCGGCCTGGCGGAATGGGGGCGCGACCTTGTTCTTGACGACCTTGACGCGCGTACGCACGCCGACTACCTCTTGCCCGACTTTGATTTGCTCGAGCTTGCGAACATCCAGACGAATCGAAGCGTAGAACTTGAGCGCCCGGCCGCCGGAAGTCGTTTCGGGGCTGCCGAACATCACGCCGACTTTTTCACGCAGCTGATTGATGAAGATCATCACGGCCTTGCTGCGTGAGATGCAAGCGGTCAGTTTGCGCAGCGCCTGCGACATGAGCCGCGCCTGCAGGCCGACGTGAGCGTCGCCCATGTCGCCTTCGAGTTCCGCTTTGGTGACGAGAGCGGCCACCGAGTCAAGCACGATCACGTCGACCGCGTTGCTGCGTATCAGCATTTCGGCGATGTCGAGCGCCTGTTCGCCCGTGTCGGGCTGTGAAACGAGCAGGTTATCCAAATCGACGCCGAGAGCCGCGGCGTACGTTGGATCGAGCGCGTGTTCCACGTCGATGAAAGCTGCGGTGCCGCCGAGTTTTTGCGCTTCGGCGATGGCGTGCAGCGCGAGCGTCGTCTTGCCGCTGGATTCGGGGCCGTAAATCTCCGCGATGCGTCCGCGCGGGAAGCCGCCGACGCCGAGCGCCAGATCGATCGCGATCGAGCCCGAGGGAACGACCTCGAAAGCCATCCGTTCGCTGAACTCGCCCATCCGCATGATCGAGCCTTTGCCGAATTGTCGCTCGATCTGCGCCAACGCGTTGCTGAGAGCTACCGTTTTTTCGTCTTGCGCCACCCTGGTCTCCTCACGGTTGGTGTGTAGTATCCGTTCGAGTCTACGTCCTGGGTGTGCCAGCGTGGTGGCACACCGGTTTCACTACGCCGCCGGTGCGAAGAGCGCATCGACGAAGTTTGCCGGCTCGAAGGGCCGCAGTTCCTCGATGCCCTCACCGATGCCGATGAACTTGATCGGCACGGTCAGCGTATCGACGATCGCGACGAGTACGCCGCCCTTCGCGGTCGAATCGAGCTTGGTGACGATCACGCCCGTCAGCGCGGTCGCCTCGTTAAAGAGCTTGGCTTGAGAGATCGCGTTTTGGCCGGTCGTCCCGTCGACGACCAGCAGGGTCTCGTCCGGCGGTGCACCGGTCTCACGCTCGATGATCCGCCGCATCTTCTTGAGTTCTTCCATCAGGTTGGTCTTGGTCTGGAGCCGGCCGGCCGTATCGATCAGCACGACATCGACGCCGCGCGCCTTGGCCGCGCTGATTCCATCGTAGATGACCGCCGATGGGTCGGCGCCCTCGAGCCCCCGAACGAACTCGGAGCGGCTGCGCTCGGCCCAGATCGCGAGCTGCTCGGCCGCGGCGGCGCGAAACGTGTCGGCAGCAACGAACATCACGCGTTTTTTCTGCGCCGCCAAGTGGTGTCCGAGTTTGCCGATCGTGGTCGTCTTGCCGCTGCCGTTGACGCCCACGACCAGCACGACCGCGGGCCTCGAACGTAACTGCAAGCCCGCGTTCGGAAGGGTCAGAAATCGCTCGACATCGCTCTTGAAGCGCGCGACCGCCTCGTCGCTGCGCCGCCAGAGTTCCTGGCTCGCGACGATGCGCAGGCCGCCGATGATCTTTTCGGTCGTCGGCACGCCGAAATCGGCCGAGATCAAAATCTCTTCCAGCTCATTCCAGAACTCGTCATCCAGGGGACGCTTGGCCTCGGCCAAGGTCTGAACCCCCGCAAGCGAGTCGCGGGAGCGCCCAAGAACAGTCCGCAGCCTCGTAAGCCAGCTCACGGGAGACTTGATTTCGCCGGGTTGAATCGAACTCCTGTTCGATTGAGCGGCAAGAAAAGGGGACCGCCCAGGCGGCGGCCCCCTCTCCTTTCCCGTGCGAGGCCGAGGCTATTTGACGACGTGCCAGTCCATGATGAGGGCCTGGGTGCCGTTCGCGTAGGTGATCGTTCCGTCGCCGAACTGGTCGACTTGGAACGTCGCGATGGTGTTGCCGCCCGAGTCCTTGATCGTTCCCGAGACGACGAGCGGCGAGCCGGCCGACGTGACCGCGAAGGTATCGCCGTTGAGCATCGTGCCGGTCAGGTTGACCGCGGTCAGGTTGCCGGACGAGTCGAAGACGACCGAGCCCGTCTGCGAGGCGGTGCCGTACTGCGTTCCGCCGATGACGGTGAAGGGCGCGCTCGCGGAGAGCGAGAGCGTTCCGACCGGCCCCTTGAAGAACGTGCCGTCGTGTTCGCCCGCGAACGTCACGTTGCCCGAAGTGTCGACGGTCTCGGTGACACCGACGAGTTGGCCCTGATGGCCGAACGACTCGTTGGCGTTGGGGTTTCTATCGTTCACGACGTGGCCCGAGTTGCCGGTAAGCGAGGAGACGTTCGAGCCCGGAGAGGTCGCGACGGTCTCGGTGCGGCCGAATTGCGCGGCGGCCGAGGTGCTCGTCCCGATCGTCAGCGAGCTGATGATCGTCGAGGTGAAGTTTCCGGCGACGCCGGTTGTCGCGAAGGTGGTATTGCGCGTCGAGAGCAGCGCGCCGTTCGCACTGAAGTTCTTCGCAACGCGAGCGACGCTGTAGCCCGCGCCGTTCTTCACAACGTCTGAGACGACTTCACGGGCAAGCGTGGTGCACGCTTTATCGTAGAAGTGCTTCTCATCGTAGATCTTCTCGGTTGGGCTGACGACCGTGATGGTCAACTCGACGCCGTTGTGACACAAGCCGTCGGGGGTCGTACCGAGGATCGAACGGGAGCCCGACTGCGCGAGATTGATCGAGCCGCTATAGACGCCGTTCTCGAGATCGCCCTGTTCGACCGGGTCGAGCCCGGCTTCCGCGCCGGTCGTGCCGGCTTCGACTTGTGTAACGCTCTGCGTGGAGTTTCCGCCAGCGTTGCCGTTTCCGAGGTTTCCAGGCGTCGTACTTGAGCCGCCGCCTCCGCTACAAGCGGCCAGCGTGAATGCCGCGAGCAGCGCGAACGTAATCCGAGTCCGCATAACTAGTCCTCTCCTTGAGTGTACGCGCATGGGCGGCGCGAGGTGTTGCCGCTCAAGCGTACGGCCAGGCGAGTCGCCGTACATGAAAGTCACCTGAGAACGCCGCACTTCTAACCCAGCTCTAACGCAGGGCGTGCGCCATGTCACGCGACGAGAAGGCCCGCTAACCCTCGACGATCGGCGGCTTGCGGACGTACTTCTGCTTGACCGTCGGATCGTTCTCACGAAAGCCGAGGTCGGCGCGCAGCACGCGCAAGTTCTTGCGTAAGTGGATGACCGCTTGCGCGTGAATCTGCGAGACGCGCGACTCAGAGACGCCGAGCGTGGCCTTGATCTCTTTGAGCGTCTGCCCTTCGAAGTAATAGAGTTTGATCACGGTGCGCTCTTGCGGCGGAAGGTCTTCAACGGCTTGTACGAGCGAGGCCCGAACCTCGCCAGCCTCAAGCGATGCGCTCAGTTCGTCTTGCTCGCCGCGCAGCGTATCGAGCAGCGGGATATCGCTGCCCTTATCGTTGGGCAGATGCTCCTCGAGTGAGAGCACCGACGTGCCGCGCACCCGCTGGCGCATCGAATCGAGTTCCTTGACGGTGCAACCCATGCGCTCGGCCAGCTCGTCATCGCTCGGCCGGCGGCCCAATTCCACTTCGAGATCCTGACCGACGCGATCCAATTCGCGCGCTTTTTGGCGCACGGCGCGCGGAACCCAATCGAGCGCGCGCAGCGCATCCAGAATTGCGCCGTGAATGCGCGTGATCGCGTACGTCTCGAACTTCACGCCGCGGTCGTCGTCATACTTTTCGATCGCGTCGATCAAACCGATGACGCCATCGCTGATCAGGTCGTTCAACTCGACGTTGGGGGGCAGGTTGACAGAGATGCGTCCCGCCACATATTTCACCAAGTGAATGTAGCGATGTATGACCTCTTCGCGCGAGTACGCAGTGCCCGCAATGACGTACTGCGAGCGGCGCTCCACCTTCAACCGTTACCCCTCTCCGACGAACCGAGTTCGCCCGGGGTCGCCGAAACCCTTACCCGGCGTAACGGACGCGCGGATTAGCCGCCGCGTATAGCACGTCCACGACCGCATTGACGACCACGAAGACGCTCGCGAAGAGCAGAATGCAGCCGTTGATCACCGGCATATCGCGGTTGGAGATCGCTTCGAAGGCCAAGCGGCCGACACCAGGCCACGCGAAGACCGACTCGGTCAAAACTGCGCCGCCGAGCAGCAAACCCGTCTGCAAACCGACGACGGTGAGAATCGGGATCAGCGCGTTGCGTAGCGCATGCTTCACGACGACTGCCCGAGGTGCCAAACCTTTGGCGCGGGCCGTCCGGACGTAGTCGCTACGCAAAACATCGAGCATGCCGCTGCGCGTGATCTTCGCAACGATCGCGAGCGGAATCGTTCCCAGCGTCACCGCCGGCAGCACTAGGTGCCAGAGCGCGTCGAGCGCGGCGCGCACGTTACCGGCTAGGAGTGCGTCGAGGACGATCAGATGCGTGCGCGCCGGCACGAAATAGTTGAGCGAGATGCGACCCGAAATCGGAAAGAGATCCAGACCGAAGGTCGAGGGCACGAGCGCAAACAGGTAGACGAGCATCCAGCCGAGCCAAAAGACGGGGATCGAGACGCCGAGTAAGACGGCGCTCATCGTCAGGAGATCGATCGGGCTATTGCGCCGCAATGCCGCGAGGATGCCCGCCGGCACGCCGACCGCGATCGCGAAGAGCAACGCGCCCAGGCTCAGTTCGAAGGTTGCCGGGAAGTGTTGCGCGAGTTTGCCCGCGACCGGTTCGGCATCGCTGACCGACGTGCCGAGATCGCCTTGCGCGAGATGCTCGAAGTAGATTCCAAGTTGCACGACCCACGGTTTGTCGAGGCCGAGCGATGCGCGCAACGTTGCGACCTGCTCGGCGCTAGCGTGCTCGCCCAAGCGAATCGTCGCCGGATCGCCCGGGATCGCGTGCATGAACGCAAAGCTGACGATCGTGATGGCGGCGAGGACGAAGACCAGCCGCACCGCTCGATGAACGATGAACGCGATCACGAACGCAAGACGCGGACGGCGAAAAGTGCGGCCTGCGTGTAGAGATAGAGCCACTCGCCGAATGAGAAGTCGTTGGTGTCGCGCTGCAGCATCGTCGCGAAACGCGGAAAGCGCGCCAGCTGTTCGAAGAGCAGATCGAAGCGCATCGGCGCGCGTTCGAGAAACGTCATCAGTTTGTGACGGTGACGAAGACGGCCGTAAAACATCGATTTGAGCGAGCGCTCGTACGCTCGCGCCGCACCCGAGGGCCGGCCGCGTTTTGCGTGCGCGACGGCTTGCGCCGCCAGACGCCCGGCCATCGCCGCTTCGTGAATGCCTTCGCCCGTCGTCGCATCGACGAGCCCGGCCGCCGTGCCGCCCAGCATGACGTCGCCGTCGCTCAGCGTCGGGCGCGGCGCTCCGCCGTAGAGCAAGTTGCCCTCTTCCCGAATCGTGTAGCCGACGCCGGGGAAAAGTCGGCGCTCGACCGTCGGCAAAAACGCATCCAGTTCCGCGCGCAACTCTTTGCCCGAGACTTTCGAGGGAATACCGATTCCGATCGAGAGGTGATCGCGCTTGGGGAACATCCAAGCGATCACGTTATGCCCCGAGGCGCCAACGTAATAGTGCAGCTCGAGCGTTTGATATGTCTCCGGAATCGCCGGCCGTTCGAGATAGACGCGATACTGATAGCAGGTGATCAGACCGGCGCTCCACTCGTCGTAGCCGAGCGGCGAGCCCGAATCGAAGCGCGCGCTCGAGCCAAGCGCCAAGAAGACATGGCCAGCGCGCACGCGGCGCCGCTCGCCGGAGGCCGTGTCGGCGAACTCGACGATCGTCTTGCCGTTCTCGCGCGTGTAACTTCGGAAGAGCGCCTGGGTCTGAATCTGCGCTCCCTCGGCGCGCGCGAACGCGGCGATCGTTCCGTCCAGCTCCTCGCGCGTCGTCGTGTGACCTTGCCCGATGGGGAACTCGAAGCGTTTGCCCGTCAGCGTGTGCAGCGCGATCGTCGGCGGATCGCAGTGAACGATCGAGCGCGGCAAGTCGAAGTTCTCGCAAAAGCCGGGCCGCAAGCCGGCGGCGCAGACGCGCTTCGCGCCGACTACCGCGTCTTTTTCGAGCACCAACGTTTCGACGCCGGCGCGAGCCGCTTCACGCGCGGCAGTGCCGCCCGCCGGTCCGCAGCCGACGACCAATAGCTCGACGTCTTGCATGTCGAGCCATTTGTTCTAGCGGCGGTCGAGCTTCTCCGCGTACATGCGCCAATCGGCCAAGCGGAAGCTGGTGCGCGGGGTCTCGCCCTCGTCGAGCGAGGCGACGCCGACGCGCGCGTAGGCTTCATGAAAACCGACCAGCCGGACGGTATGCATCGCCGCATCGACGCGGCCTTTGTGGCGGTCGAAGTCGCCGGCCCATGCGGAGCCCGTCAAGACCGCAAACTCGCTCGGACCGGTGCGGAAGACTTGCTCGTCTTGCTCGAACGCACCGCGCAAGGCGTCGGCTGTAGCGCGCAAGAGACGGTCGCCGGCATCGCGTCCACGCCGCTCGTTGACGAGCGTCAGACCCTCGATATCGATCGCAACGATCGCGCCCTGAGGATTCAACGTTAACGCTTGGTCGCGCAAATGCTCGAGTTCGTCTTCGAACGCGTGCCGGTCGGGCAGGCCGGTCAAGAGATCGCAACCGCCTTTCATCTCTTCCCGTGCGCTCGCAGTTGCGGCGCCTGAGGCGGAGCGGGCGTCGAGGCGATCGACGGCGAGCGCGGCAAGTGTTGCGAGCAACTCAAGAGCCTGCGGATCGGCGTGTCGCGACATGCGATCCATCACGCAGAGGGTTCCGAGGTTGACTCCGGTACGTCCGCGCAACTGAACGCTTGCGTAGAAACGGATGTTCTCCGGTCCGGTGACGAGAGCGTGCGCCAGAGTTCGTGAATCCTGATCGGCGCGCTCGATGATGTAGGGAACGTGCTGACCGACCGCGCTGGCACAGAACCCGGGGACTCGTTCGAGTTCGCGCACGCCACCCAGCCCGAAGTTTCCGATGACTCGAATCGCGTCGCGCTCGACCAGTGTGCAGAGCCCGATCGGTGCGTCGAAGAGGTGCGCCGCCAGGCGGGCGATCGGGTCGAAGCCGTCGTCGAGGTTTGCGCCGTCGGCCGCGTAGCGTACGACGGCGTCGAGGCGCTTCCCCTCAGTGCTCGTAATGCCGAACGGGTACGCTCCGGCGAGCGGCTGTAGGAACGCGGGGAACGACAGACCCTGCGACATTCATGCCTCCATGCGATGGCGAAACGCGGTCCTACAACTATATGGGGCCGCGGCTTGTCGGCCGTAGGGTCGAGAGTCCTATCGGCCCCAGACGAACAGGACTGCCGCCGGGCGATGTGAAACGCGGAACGGTCGTTCGGGGGGCCTGCCCGCGCCAAGCTTGGTGGCGCATTCGGGCGGCCCCTTTCATGTTGCGCAGGGGGTAGGGAGACTTTTGGAAGCACTGTTTGGGATCCATCTCGGGCTCGCGGCGGGCGTTCTGGCCATCCTCTATGGCGTCGCCCTCATCTTTTGGGTTCTGCGCCAACCTGACGGCAACGAGCGGATGCGCGAAATCGCGGCCGCGATCCAGGAAGGCGCGATGGCCTTCTTGCGCCGTCAGTACACGACGGTCGCCGTCGTCGCGGTCGTCCTTGCGGTCCTGATCGGGTTCGGCATCGGGTGGCAGTCGGCGATCGGCTTCATGGTCGGCGCGACGCTCTCGGGTGCGGCCGGCTTCATCGGTATGCTGGTCTCGGTCCGCGCCAACGTCCGCACCGCTGAGGCGGCGCGCAGCGGTCTCGCGCCGGCCCTGGCCCTGGCCTTCCGCGGCGGCGCGATCACGGGACTGCTCGTGGTCGGCCTCGGACTGCTCGCTTGCGCGGGCTACTACTGGATCATGCAATCGATGAACGCCGGCGACGAGACGAAATCGTTGCAGGCAATGATCGGTCTCGCGTTCGGATGCTCGCTGATCTCGGTCTTCGCGCGTTTGGGCGGCGGTATCTTCACTAAAGCCGCCGACGTCGGCGCCGACCTCGTCGGCAAAGTCGAGGCAGGCATTCCGGAAGACGATCCGCGCAATCCGGCTGTGATCGCGGACAATGTCGGCGACAACGTCGGCGATTG
>PLDY01000044.1 GCA_003136895.1 Candidatus Erabacter solicola
CCTCGCGCTCGGCATCGACGGCGGCGTGCTTGCCAGACTTCTACCGATCTTCCGCGCCGGCGCGGGCGGAAAAGTCGGCGACGGCCGGCAATGGTATTCATGGATTCACATCGACGATGTGGTCGGCATCTATCTTGCGGCGCTCGACGGGGTCAGTGGAACCCTGAACGCAACCGCCCCGAATCCGGTTCAGAATGTCGACTTCACGCGCGCGCTGGCAAGGGTCCTCAAAAGGCCGGCCCTCATCCCGGTTCCCGAGATCGCCTTGCGCCTGCGTTTCGGCGAAGCGGCCGCGTTCATCAGCCAGGGGCAACGCGTGTTGCCCGAACGCGCCCTGGCAAGCGGATACGAATTCAGATTCCCGACGCTCGACGACGCGTTGCATAATCTGCTGAGCGATCGGTGATTCCCAGCGAAATCACAGCCCGTGCTAAGGAAGGTTCGCTACCATCCACTCGTTCGCTAGAATCGCCCCGAAGACGATATTGCTTTTTTGAAACGAGTCGAAATGCGAAGCTATAGCAACCCGAACCTGCCCGAGATAATCGTCTGTGCCGCGGCGGTCGTAATCCTGTTCGCTACCGCGGTCGCAGCGTTCGCCGCGGCCGTCCGCGTGGGCTAAGCGAGGCCGACGTTGCGTTCCCAGGACGCGAATCGCAACGTGGAGAGCGTACCGTGTCCCGCGTAACTTTTGAGCGCGATCGTCGCGCCCGAACGCTCCGTTGCGTCGACGCGCCGGTCGCAGTCGCTCAGGCCCGGACCATCGTCGGCCACGACGATCTCCAAGAACGGATGGCACGGCGCAATCTTGACGCGAACCTTCGAATCCGGCGCATCGTTCAATGCGTTCTCGATCAAATTCCCGAGCGTATCCGCGAGCTTGACTTCGTCGCCGTACAATGAGGCGTCGATCGCCGTTTCGACCTGGATCCGCCGTTTCGCGACGACGTCGAATTTCGCGATCACGTTTCGGATCAAACCCATTGCATCGATCCGCGCGTGTCGCGGCTCGAACTCCGTCACGCTCATTGCGGCGATGGTACCGAGCGATCCTTAGACTAGCCTGGGGGCCAGGCAGGCGGGCGCATACTTCTTGCTGGAAGGGGCGCCTCAGGCCCGCGCCGCGGCGCTCAAGCTGCCTGCCGAGCGTTCGGAATCGAGTTCTTCAAGATATCGCTCAGCGTCCATCGAGGCTTTGCACCCCATTCCGGCGGCCGTTATCGCCTGCTTGTAGCGAATATCGTACACGTCGCCGGCCACGAAGATACCCGGAATCGACGTGTGGACGCCGTCAGTCGAGACGATGTAGCCCTGCGCATCAAGTTCCAGGTAGTCGCGGAAGATCTCCGTATTCGGATCGTGTCCGATCGCGACGAACATTGCATCGGCGGGGAGCTCGGAGCTTTCGCCGCTCCGCAGATTTTTCAGAACAAGGGACTTCACGCCGTACTCGCCCTTGACTTCTTCGACGGTCGAATTCCAAATAAAGGCGATCTTCGGGTGTGCGAGCGCGCGGTCGGCCATGATCTTGCTCGCGCGCAGGCTCTCGCGGCGATGAATCACCGTGACCTTCGAGCCAAAGCGGGTTAGAAAGAGCGCTTCTTCCATCGCCGAATCGCCGCCCCCGATCACGACGATGTGTTTCTCGCGAAAGAACGCGCCGTCGCAGGTCGCGCATGACGAAACTCCCTGGCCGCGCAGACGCTCTTCACCGGGGATGCCGAGCCAGCGCGCGCTCGCGCCGGTCGCGACGATCACGGTATCGGCGGCGTACTCGATGTCGTCGGTCCACACGCGGAAGGGTCGCTGCGCGAAATCGACCGCCGTGACATCGACGTTTTCGATTTTGGCTCCGAACCGTTCGGCCTGCGCGCGGAACTGCTCCATCAACTCCGGTCCCATGATGCCGTTGGGGAAACCCGGGTAGTTCTCCACCTCGGTCGTCAGCATCAGCTGGCCGCCGTACTGATACCCCGCAAAAAGCAACGGCGCGAGGTTCGCCCGCGCTGCGTAGACCGCCGCGGTGAGCCCCGCCGGGCCCGAGCCGATGATGATGAGCCGTTCCATGATCAGCCTGTTCGACCAGACCCGGAGCGCCCCCGGTTGCGCGGGGAACAAGAGGCGCGTCCCTTCCGTCGAAACGCTCGCCCATGCTTGAGGACGATTTCAGCGATGTTTTTCGCAAGGCCAAACGCGGCACCGGCGTCGACGATGCGGCCATCTCCGCACGAACCGGACTGCCCGTCGCCTCACTGGCCGCGTGGACGAAAGGCGAAGGCGTCCCGAGCGAAGATGCCGCGCGGACGATCGCGCCGCTGCTCGGCCTGGACCCCGGAAAATTCGCCGATCTCGCGGCGCAGCGCTGGCATCCGCACGTCGCGATGCCGCCGGACGTGCGGCACCACCCGCAGGCTCCGCATCCCTCGAACGGCTACCTGTTTCATCTCGAGGACGGACGCACCGCCGCGCTGATCGATCCGGCCGGGATTCCGTCGAATCTGATGCGCGCGATCGCCGAAGGTCCGTACGCGCTTCGCTATATTTTGATCACCCACAAACACCTCGATCACTGCGATGCCACCGCCGATGTCGCGCGCGCTTTTCCGGACGCCAAGATCGTCATGCACCGCGCCGATTCGGAAGCGATCGGCGCGCTCGCGCATAAGGCATTGCCGATCAACGAGGGCGAGCCACTACCGTTCGGCGATGGTTCCGAGATTCGCATGTTGCATACGCCGGGCCACACCGACGGTTCGTCGTGCTTTATGTTCCGCTCGACCGTCTTCACCGGCGACACGCTCTTCGCCGGCAGCGTCGGCGGCGCGTTCGGTGAGGTCAGCACCTATGCCGATATCCTCGAGAGCGTACGCAGCAAACTCTTCCGCCTCGACGACGAGACGGTCATCATGCCCGGCCACGGGCCGCCATCCACGATCGCCGAAGAAAAGGCGCACAACCCGTTTTTCTAGTCGCTAAACCAAGCGTGTTACGGGGGCGTCAGCGTCCGGCGAGCTGAAGGCCGATGTAGGGTGC
>PLDY01000140.1:0-13973 GCA_003136895.1 Candidatus Erabacter solicola
GCCGGCGCCGGCTACGTCACCGTCGCGACGCCGAACGACGCCGCCGACCTGTTGCGCGCGCACCTGGTCGAACAGGTCGTGGTTGGTTTCGACGAGCGCGACGTTGCGGGGACGATCGCGGCGCTCCTCGATCTCACGAACCATTGCAGCGCGCTCGCCATCGGGCCCGGGCTCGGCCTCGGCGACAAGGCGGGCGAGATCGTTCGCGGCTTCGTCGTGAAACTCGAGCTGCCGTTCGTCGCCGACGCGAGTGCGCTCTTCCATTTCGCAAAGCATCTGGAGACATTGCGCGGCAAGCGCTGCGTGCTCACGCCGCATGCCGGCGAGTTCGCGCGTCTCTCAGGTCGCGGAGCGATCGCCGAGGGCGAGCGGGTCGCGCGCTTGCGGGAGTTCGTCGCGCGCACCGGCATTACCACGCTTCTCAAGGGTCAAGCAACGCTGATCGACGACGGCACGACCACGCACGTGAACCCTACCGGCACGAGCGCGCTCGCGACGGCGGGGACGGGCGATGTCTTAACCGGCATGATCGCAACGCTGCTCGCGCAGGGTCTCGCGCCCGTCGACGCCGCGCGAATCGGGGCATATTGGCACGGCCTCAGCGGACGAACCGTCGCGAGTGCTCGCAGCATCGGCGTCGTTGCCGGCGATCTTCCCGACGCTTTCGCCAAAGCGCTCGAGCGCGCGCGCGCCGCTGCCGCGACTGATGACGCGCCGCTTGTGCGGATCGGTTAGGACGATAGCAACTTTCGCAGGCCCGCCTCGTCGATGACCGGCACGCCGAGCGACTCGGCTTTGGCGAGTTTCGAACCCGCTTCGTCGCCGGCGACGACGTAGTCGGTCTTCTTGCTCACCGCCGAGCCCGCTTTGCCTCCGGCCGCGACGATCAACTCGGTCGCCGCTTCGCGCGTTAGGTTCGGTAACGCTCCCGTCAGCACGAGCGTCTTGCCGGAGAGCGGGCCGGCGGCGACCCTCGGACGTCTGGGCGCCGTCATATCGACGCCGTGCCGCCCGAGCCGTTCGACGACGGCGAGATTCGAGGGCTGCCGAAAGAAGAACGCGACGCTCTCCGCAATCTGCGGCCCGATGCCGTTCACCGCGGAGAGCTCGTCCTCGCTCGCGGCCGCGATCGCATCGATCGCGCCGAATTCGCCGGCTAGCAACGAAGCGTTCTGGCCACCGACGTAGCGAATTCCGAGCGCGCTCAAGAGGCGCGCTAAGCCGCGGCGTTTGGAGCCTTCGATCGCATCGAGCACGTTCTGGATCGATCGCTCGCCCATGCGCGGCAAGAGCGACATGCGCTGCCCCGTGAGATCGTACAGATCGGCAACGTCGCGGCACAACTTCGCGTCGACCAGCGCATTGGCCATCACATCGCCGACGCCTTCGATATCCATCGCTCCGCGCGAGCAGTAATGCCGGATCCGCTCGCGCAGTTGCGACGGGCAGGCGACGTTGGTACAGTACGAAAAAACGTCGTCGGGTGGATGATCGACTTTCGAGTGACAGACGGGACAGCGCTCCGGCAGTTCGAACGTGCGCGTCTTTTTCGGCCGCAACTCGAGCACGGGGCCCGCGACGTACGGGATGACGTCGCCGGCGCGGCGCACGGTGACCGTATCGCCGATCCTGATATCCTTGCGAACGATATCGGCTTCATTGTGCAGCGTCGCCATGCGCACCGTGACGCCTCCGAGTTGCACGGGCTCGAGCACGGCGTACGGATTGAGTTTGCCGGAGCGGCTGACGTTGATGCCGATGTCCAGCAACTTCGTGCGTGCCTCCTGCGCGCGAAACTTGAAGGCGATCGCCCAGCGCGGATCCTTCGCAGCATAGCCAAGTTTGGCTTGCAGCGCGAGGTCGTCGACCTTGATCACGACACCGTCGATCTCGTAATCCAGCGAGTCGCGTTCGGCTTCCCACTTCGCGCAGAAATCGCGTACCTCGTCGATCGTCGCGCAGCGATGCCGGTGCGGGTTCACGGGCAAGCCCATCGCTTCGAGCGCGTCGAGCAACTCGCTTTGCGATATCGGCCGGCGCCCCGCTCCATCGAACGCACCGGCCGCGTAGGCGAAAAATGAGAGGCGCCGTCCGGCCGTCAAACGCGGGTCTTTTTGGCGCAGGCCGCCGGCGGCGGTGTTGCGCGGGTTGGCAAAGAGCGCGTGACCCGCGGCGGCGCGGCTCGCATTGAGCTTTTCGAAATCACCCTTCTTGAGGTACACCTCGCCGCGCACGTCGATTCGGGCCGGTACCGGTGCGGGCAAGCGCGCGGGGATGTCGCGGATCGTGCGAATGTTGGGGGTCACCTCTTCGCCGGTTTCGCCGTCCCCTCGCGTTCCGGCCGAGACGAGCGCACCGCGTTCGTAGCGCAGCGAGATCGCCAGGCCGTCGATCTTCAACTCGCAGACGTACGCTGCGGGCGCGCCGGCGAGCTTCACAACTCGCGCGTCGAACGCGCGCAACCCAGCCTCGTCAAAAGCGTTGGCGAGGCTAAGCATCGGGATCTCGTGCCGGTACGGCGGAAACTCCGATGACGGCGCCCCGCCGACGCGCTGGGTCGGGGAGTCCGCCGTGACCAGTTCCGGGTGCGCCTCCTCGAGCAGCACCAACTCGTGCAGTAATTCGTCGTAGCGCGCGTCGGGGATCGCCGGATCGTCGAGGACGTGATACCGCCGGTTCGCATCTTCGAGCTGCTCTCGCAGTTCGCGCGCGCGCTCCCCGGGTGACGGCTGCTTCGTGGTGGCCACACTTCACTTCTACGACGCGGCGGCGCTACGGGGCTGCAAGCCGGTCCGTCGAATCCATCGATTCATGGCTGAGGCTTTTATTTGCGATGCAATTCGCACCCCGATCGGGCGCTACGGCGGCGCGCTGAGCGCGGTCCGCGCCGACGACCTGGCGGCGATCCCGCTCCGGGCGCTCATCGGGCGCAATCCGTCGGTCGATTGGTCGCAGGTCGACGACGTGATCTATGGCTGCGCCAATCAAGCCGGCGAGGACAACCGCAACGTGGCACGCATGGCCGTCCTGCTGGCGGGGCTCCCCGAGAGCGTTTCGGCGGCGACGATCAACCGGCTCTGCGGCTCGGGAATGGATTCGGTCGCGCACGCGGCCCGCGCGATCCAGAGCGGCGACGCCGAACTCGTGATCGCGGGTGGCGTCGAGAGCATGTCGCGCGCCCCCTTCGTCCTTCCGAAAGCTGACGCGGCGTTTGCGCGGCATGCGGCGATCTACGACACGACGATCGGCTGGCGCTTCGTCAACCCGCTGCTCAAAGAAATGTACGGCATCGATTCGATGCCCGAGACCGGCGAGAACGTGGCCGCCGAATTCGGCATCTCGCGCGAAGATCAGGACGCGTTCGCGCTGCGCAGCCAGCAGCGGGCCGCGGCGGCGCAAACCTCGGGACGCCTCGCTGAAGAGATCGTCCCGGTGAAGATCCCGCAGAAGCGCGGCGATCCGGTCGTGGTCGATCGCGACGAACACGTGCGCGGCGATACGACACTCGCATCGCTCGCGAAACTGCCGGCACCGTTTCGCGCGAACGGGACCGTCACGGCCGGCAACGCGTCGGGGATCAACGACGGCGCGTGCGCGCTCCTGGTGGCCAGTGAGGCCGCGGCCAAACGACATGGCCTGCGACCCAAGGCGCGCGTTCTCGGCGCGGCCACGGCCGGCGTGGCGCCGCGGATCATGGGTATCGGTCCGGCTCCCGCATCGAAGAAGTTGCTCGAACGTTTCGATTTGAGCGTCGATGCGCTCGACATGATCGAGTTGAACGAAGCCTTCGCGTCGCAGGCCCTGGCGGTGTTACGGATGCTAGGCCTCGCCGACGACGCGCCGCACGTGAATCCCAACGGCGGCGCGATCGCGCTCGGCCATCCGCTCGGGATGAGCGGTGCGCGCCTCGTCACCACGGCGACATATCAACTCCTCCACAGCAAAGGCCGCTACGCGCTCTGCACGATGTGCATCGGCGTCGGGCAGGGGATCGCACTTCTGCTCGAACGCGTTTGAGGGCATCCCTGGGTCGCCTGCAGCCGTACGCGATCGCCGCTCTGTTTCTGCTTGCCGGCGTGGCGCATTTCGTATGGGCCACGCCTTACGAACGGATCGTGCCGAATTATTTGCCGGCGCACCGCGCACTCGTTCTCGCGAGTGGCGCTTTCGAAATCCTGGGCGGCATAGGCGCGCTGTTCCCAGCGACGCGTCGCGCCGCGGGATGGGGCCTGATCGTGTTATTGCTGGCGGTATTCCCGGCAAACGTCGATATGGCGACGCACGCCGCCTCGTTCGCCGGCCTGGCGCCGGCCTGGGCTCTCTATGCGCGTCCACCGCTGCAATTTGCATTGATCGCCTGGGTCTACGCGGCGCTTATTCGCCGCTAGTACCACCGCAGATAATCGATGCCGCGCGCCGTTCCGTGCTCCTTGGCCGACTTGTTCGGGGCAAACAGCACGCGCGAGTTCCCGTAATCGAGGTAGACATCGAAAGCGCTCAGCACGGTGGCTCCGATGACTCCATCGGTATCTTCGCCCTCGAACGCCGGCTGATCGCCGCTCATGACCAGGGCGAGGAAGTTCTTGAATGCAGCGATTCCAATCTGCATGCGATCGAGCGCCAGCCCGCGCGTGTGAAGCTTTCCGCCGACGCCATCGGCGGAAACCGAGTTGAAAGCGTAGGAAAAAATCTGTCCGGGACTGTTGTCCTGCAACGCCTCCGGATGCTTTTTGGAGAAACCACTGAACACGAGCACGTCGGTGGCGCCCGTATCGACGATGAACCGGTTGCTGATCGCTCCGTTAATCCCCATTTCGATCATCGGGACTCCATCGTCAAGAATTGCGTCCATCTCGAACGCATCCTTGGGCATCGCGTGATCGTACCGCATCGCGTCGACGGTCTCGTTTTGGTAGTCGATTTTGATGACGCCGCCGGCGATGAAATCAAACCCGAGCAGTCCGACGATCTTCGTGTTCGGATTCGCCTGATCGGTGAACGGCACTGCATTGATCACAACGTCGTCCATCCCGATCTTGCCGATTTTGAGATTTGGAACGACCGCCTTGCCGGCGGAAAACGTTCCGGCGACGGTTTGGCACCACTGACCGTAGACCCGTAGGCCGAGTTCCTTGGCAATTGAGCGATCGATGAAAATGCCGTCGGCACCCGAGTCGAGTTGGAAGTCGAGGCCGCGCCCCTTGATAACGACCCGCACGATGATCCTGCCGTATTCATCGATCCGCGCGGGAAGTCGCACGGTCTCGACTCCGGCTGGAAACGTCACGGCCGCGCGCCGCCCGTGGGCGATCTGAACTTCCGCCTCGTTTACGGGCCCACCCGGAATGAATTCGCGAATCGTCCAGAAGCTGTCGTTTTCAGGATGCCCGTCGCTGAATTCAGTGCGATAGGCGGCGCTGAAGACTCCGACGGTACGATAGTCGTCGTACGTCGTGACAACAAGCTTGTCGAGAACGTACGTCTCGACGCGAACGAGATGAAAGGTCGTCGCGTCGTAGAAATCGCGCTCCTCGCGACCACCGGACGGCGCAACGCGCAATACGTAGACGTCGGCGGGAGCGCGCAGACGGCCGAGCACGCGGACGTTCTCGCCGGGCTCGACCTGCTCGAGTGCGCGGGCGTTGGCCGCATCGCGCTGATGGATGCCTCGCTTGATCAGCGTATAGCCGTTCTCACCGAGATCCCAGCGCTCACCTTTGTAGCGGCCACCGGCAGTGATTAACGGCCCGAGCGTCTCGTCGTCGCGAGTATCCTGACCGCGCCGTACGTATTGCTCGGTGCCGTCAAGGCCGCCATCGTGGACATCGTACGTGATCCGGATCGACTCTAATTTCCGGGTATCGCCCGCGACACGTCGAGACGACGCGAGAAGTTCTGCCGCGCTCATCGAGACGGGCTCGTACACGCTCGGCCAGGCGCGCGGATCAGGCGCGGGCTTCGGCGCGGCCGAGGCGGCGGGAACGACGTTTGCCGTCAATGCAAGAACGAGCACGGTGTAGAGAACCTTGCGCAGCACGGCAACCCCCTTTGCGTCTGAGAGCTTGCGCCGCCCCTTCGCCGCGAGCGGCCGTTTAGCCCCGCCAGCGAGCGGGACGCTTTTCGAGAAAGGCCTCGACGCCCTCGCGAAAGTCGACGCTGCCGTAACACGATTCCAGGATGTCGCGATCGTCGATCGCGGTTTGCGTGCGCCGGGCATCCCATCGCCGTCCCCGAACGCTCCGAGCATGCAAGTGACGCAAAACCGCGAGGTTCGTCTCGTCTCGCGCCCCAAGGGCTGGCCGACGCCGGCAAACTTCGAAATCGTCGAGGGGCCGCTGCGCGAACCGGGCGAGGGCGAGGTGCTCGTTCGCAATTCGCATATGTCGCTCGACCCGTATATGCGCGGACGGATGAACGACGCGAAATCGTACGTGCCACCCTTCGCAGTCGGAGAGGCGTTGAGCGGCGGTGCGGTCGGGTGCGTCGTCACCTCACGCGCCCCCGAATTGCCCGTCGGTTCGTGGCTACTCCACGATCTCGGCTGGCGCGAATACGCGCTCGGACCGGCGAAGCTCTTTCAGCCGATCGATCTGTCGCTCGCACCACCGAGCGCGTTCCTGGGTGTACTCGGCATGCCCGGTCTGACGGCGTTCGTCGGACTGCACGACATCGGGGCATTGAAATCGAGCGACGTCGTCTTCGTTTCGTCGGCCGCGGGCGCGGTCGGAAGTCTCGCCGGTCAACTCGCGAAACTCGAAGGTTCGACCGTGATCGGAAGCGCGGGCAGCGATGAGAAAGTCGCGTACCTCACGAGCGAGCTCGGCTTCGACGGCGCCTTCAACTATAAGAAGGGCGGGATTAAGCAGCACCTGCGCGATCTAGCGCCCAAAGGCATCGATCTGTACTTCGACAACGTCGGCGGCGAACAGTTGGAAGCTGCGCTCGGCGCGCTCAATCCATTCGGCCGCATCGTTGAGTGCGGCATGATCTCGCAGTATAACGAAGCTACGCCCGGGCCGAACAATCTCGCCTTCGTCATCGGAAAACGCCTCACGATGCGCGGCTTTATCGTCTCAGATCATCGCGCGCGCAGCGCCGATTTCGCGCGCAACATTGCGCCGCTGCTGCGTTCGGGCACGATCAAATTCGTCGAGTCGTTCGTCGACGGTCTCGAAAATGCGCCCCAGGCATTCCTCGATCTGTTGCACGGCGGAAAATATATCGGCAAAGTCGTCGTGCGACTCGCTCCGGAAAGGAGCCTGAAGGCCTAGTCCGAGACGAGCGCCGGCGCGAGTGACGGTGCCGGATTCCCACCGTGCGTCAACTCGATCAACTTGGCGAAGAGGCGTTTGCGCAAAGCCTGGCTCGGCGGCCCGAGGCCGAAGACGCCACCCAACCACAAACCGTCGGCGGCGAAACGCACGAGTTCGGCGATCGCCGGATCGATGCCGTCGTCTTCCAGGCGGCGGCGCCAGTCCTCGTACCGGCGGTGCAGCGGCGCGAGCAAGGCAGAGTTCACGGCCAGCGCGGCGATGATGCCGGCGCTCACCTTTAACGTGCGCGTCAGCGCGCCGTCGGGATCGAGGCACGCGCGCAAGAATGCGCGTGCAAAACTGCCGGGACCAGATTCGCCCGCCATGTGCCGGGTCAAATCTTCTTCGAACTGCGTCACGAGATCTTCGATCATCGCCGCGACGAGCGAATCCTTCGTCGCGAAGTGGTGCAGAATGCCGCCCTTGCTCAGGCCCGCGCGCTCGGCAACCGCATCGAGCGTCAGCCGCGAAACGCCTTCCCGTTCGACCAATTCGGCGGCGGCGAGCAGCACGTTGCGCCGCGTCGCAGTCCCCGATCCTTTTACTGGCACTCCATCCTCCGGCCACGCAGGTCCACCGTCCGGTCGGACGGTAATCTCCTCTTCGCATGCAGACCGTCCGAGTCTTTTCCGATCTCGAACACGCGCTTGAGGCTGCCGAGCGAGCGCTCTTGGCGCGCCAGAATGACGACGGGCACTGGGTCTTCGAGCTCGAGGCCGATGCGACGATCCCGGCCGAGTACATTCTGCTCGAGCACTATCTCGATGAGATCGACGACGCGCGCCAGGCGAAGATCGGCGTCTACTTGCGCCGCATCCAGAATCCCGACGGCGGCTGGCCGCTCTTCCATCGCGGCGCGACGGATACCAGCGCGACGGTCAAGTCCTATTACGCGCTGAAACTCGCCGGCGATTCGCCCCAGGCGCCGCACATGGTACGCGCGCGCGAACGCGTCCTCGAATTGGGCGGCGCGGCGCGCTGTAACGTCTTCACGCGCATCGCGCTCGCGCTCTTCGGACAAGTCCCCTGGCGCGCGGTTCCAATGATGCCGGTCGAGATGATGCTGCTTCCGCGCTGGTTTCCGTTCCATATCAGCAAAATCTCGTACTGGTCGCGCACGGTCCTCGTACCGCTCGTGATTCTGGCCGCATTGCGACCGCGCGCGCGCAACCCGCGGCGGGTCGACGTGCGCGAACTTTTCGCGCGCCCGCCCGAGAGCGAGCGCGGCTACATGCGTGCGGCGACCGGTTCGGCGCTCGGTCAAGCCTTTCTGATGCTCGATCGCATGCAGCGCGTCTTCGAACCGCTGATTCCGCGAGCGATTCGCCGTGCGGCGATCGCGCGCGCGGTGAAGTTCGTTACCGAGCGCCTCAACGGCGAGCACGGCCTGGGCGCGATTTTCCCCGCCATGGCCAATAGCGTGATGGCCTTCGATGCGCTGGGCTACGCCAAGGACCATCCCGATCTCGCAATCGCAAAACGTGCGATCCACAAATTGCTGATCGAGAAACCGGACGAAACGTATTGCCAGCCGTGCGTTTCGCCGATTTGGGACACGGCGCTGGCCGCTCACGCCCTCTTCGAATCGGGCAGCGAGGCGGCGACGGCGTCGATTGCGCGGGCCAACGCATGGCTCGCCGGCCGCCAAGTCCTCGACGTCGTCGGCGATTGGGCCGTGCGCCGGCCGGGCCTGCGCCCCGGCGGCTGGGCGTTCCAGTATTGGAACAACTACTATCCCGACGTCGACGATACGGGCGTCGTCGCAATGGCGCTGCAGCGCGAGGATCCCATTCGCTATCGTAACGCGCTCGAGCGCGCTGCCGAATGGATCGCCGGCATGCAGAGCGGCAACGGCGGCTGGGGTGCGTTCGACGCCGAGAACACGCACTATTACCTCAACAACATTCCGTTCGCCGATCATGGCGCACTGCTCGATCCGCCGACGGAAGATGTCACGGCGCGCTGTGTCGGCTACCTCTTACAACTCGGTTACGCCAAAGACCATCCGGTGGTAGCGCACGGACTCGAGTATCTGCGGCGCACGCAACAAACCGACGGCTCCTGGTTCGGACGCTGGGGAACCAATTACATTTACGGCACGTGGTCGGTGCTCAATGCGTTCGTCCCCGCGGGCGAAACCGTGGCGAACTCGCCGGCGGTACGGCGCGCGGCCGACTACCTGCTGCGCTTCCAGCAATCCGACGGCGGCTGGGGCGAAGACGGCGCCACGTATTGGAGCGAGCAGCGCGGCCTCTGCAAAGGAAGCACCGCAAGCCAGACCGCGTGGGCCGTGCTCGGCCTCATGGCGGCCGGCGAAACTGCGAATCCGGCCGTCGCACGCGGTGTGCGTTTTCTGCTGGAAACCCAGTCGAGCGATGGCCTCTGGGATGAAGACTGGTACACCGCGGTCGGCTTTCCGCGCGTTTTCTATCTGCGCTATCATGGCTACCGCGCGTTTTTTCCACTCTTTGCGCTGGCGCGCTATCGCAATCTCACGGAGCGCGGCGCAACGCTCGGACCGTACGGCTTCTAGCCGGACGATCAGCCGATCGCGGGCGCCGGCACGGCTTCGACCGTCGTCGTCTCGGTCGTGCTCGTTGCTTCGGGGTCGACGTCGGCTTGCGGTGCTTTGGTGAGCCCCGGCTCAACCTCGGCATTGGTGAGTTCATCCGGTGGGCGCACGTTATCGATCAACACGCGCAACGCACCGACGACCGGCACCGCGATGACCATCCCAACTACGCCGAAGAGCTCGCCGCCGATCAGCAAGCCGAAGATCACCGCCAGCGGCGAGACGCGTACCGCGTGACCGACGATGCGCGGCGCGATCAAGTTGCCTTCGAGTTGGTTGATGACCGTGAAGCCGGCGACCACCAGCGCCGCGTCACCTAAACCATTCGTGACCAGCGCGATCGCGACAGCCGGAATCGCGCCTGCGACCGCGCCGAGGTACGGAACGATATCTGCGATGCCGGCCCAGACGCCGATCAAGAGCGCGTACGGCACGCGGAAGAGCGCGAGCATCGCCGTCACCATGATCCCGACCGTCAGGGCGATCAGCATCTGCCCGCGCACGAACCCTCCGAAGACGCCGTCGAGTTCGCTCAGGATATTCTTCATATGGTCGCGGCGCTTCTCAGGCAACATCCCAAGAAACGTGCGTTTCATACCCTCGGCTTCGACCAGCATGTAGACCGACGCGACCGGAATCGCGACGAAGATCGCCGCAAGCGCCAGGGCCGAGACGAGCATCCCGAGCGCGTTGCCGATCCAAAGCGTCGTGTGCTGCTGCACCCAGGATCCGATCGTCGTCGGCAACTCGACCAGCGACCGATGCATGTCGGGCGGAAGGCGCGAGACGAACGGCATCTGCGGCCCGTTGAAAAACGCCTGCGCGTTCCTTTCGAGTTTAGGAAGCGCGGCTACGAACTGTTGCGCGTCTATCGCCAAAATCGGTACGAGAACCGCAGCCGCGAGCAACAGCACGCCGGCAAAGGACAGGTAGACGATTCCGATTGCGGCCCACAGCGGGAGGCGTTCGTTCAGACGCCGCACGATCGGATAGAACATGTATGCGACGAAGACGCCGCCGACGGCGATCGTCGCGGCGTAGCCGACGTGCGCGAGATAGTGGACGATGCGTTCGACGACCAGCCACGAGAGGACGAGCAGCGCGGCGACCTTCAACCAAAACGTGACGCGGAGATCGAGCGCTCTGCGTCGCCGGTCGGGGTCGCGTTGCATCAGACCGTCGCTCGGAAGTCCTCGCGCGCCACGCCCTCGCCGGGCTCACTGCGGCCGTCGAGTTCGCCGCGCTCCTCGAGCGGGGTTGGGTCGGGGATCATCGAGGCGCGAAATCCATCCCCGAAGACGTTCCAGTCCAAATGAGGCAGTTGCGGCGATAAGTTCGTGCGCATGCAGCCTGCTTTCCCACAGAAGGCGACTCCTAACACCGCCGAGGGCCTGCTTGCTCGCCGAGGCGAGTCCGGCTTAGACTTCAACCTTGACTCGCTCGCCCTGAGCCAGGTCGTGCAAGCGCTCGAGATTCTCCCGTTCGAGCGCCTCCATATGGCCGCGGTCGGCCCGCACGACCCCGTGCGCGCGTTCGTCGGCGAGGGCCGGCCCGAGATATTGCCCGGTGAACGAGATCGGATTCGCCACAACCTCTTCCGGCGTTCCGACGGCGACGATCGTTCCGCCGCGGTCGCCGCCCTCCGGCCCGAGGTCGATCAGATAATCCGCGGTCTTGATGACGTCGAGGTTGTGTTCGATCGTCAGAACCGTGTTTCCGAGGCCGACTAAGCGCTGCAGAACCTCGAGCAGTTTGTGAATGTCGGCGAAGTGCAGTCCGGTGGTCGGCTCGTCGAGCACGTAGAAGGTTCGACCGGTAGCGCGCTTAGAGAGTTCGGTCGCGAGCTTGACGCGTTGCGCCTCGCCGCCCGAGAGCGTCGTCGCCGGCTGCCCCATCTTGATATAGCCGAGGCCGACATCGGTGATCGTCTTGAGGCGGGTGTGGACGCGCGGGATGGCGCTGAAGAACTCGGCTGCTTCGTCGACGCGCATCTCGAGCACGTCGGAGATCGACTTGCCCTTGTACTTGATCTCGAGCGTCTGCGCATTGTAACGCTTGCCCTTGCAGACCTCGCACGGCACGTAGACGTCGGGCAGAAAGTGCATCTCGATCTTGATGATGCCGTCGCCCTGACATGATTCGCAGCGGCCGCCCTTGACGTTGAATGAAAAGCGGCCGGGGCCATAGCCGCGCATCTTGGCGTCGGGAACGAGCGAGTAGAGCTCGCGGATCAAATCGAAACAGCCCGTATATGTCGCGGGGTTCGAGCGCGGCGTGCGGCCGATCGGCGATTGATCGATCACGACCAATTTATCGAGCACGCCCGCGCCCTTCACGGTACCATACGTGCCACCCGCGGGTTGCCCGTGTAAGTGCTGGTTGAGCGCTTTCACCAGCACTTCATTGACCAGTGATGATTTGCCGGAACCGCTGACGCCGGTGACGCAGGTGAAGACGCCGATCGGGATGTTGACGTCGAGCCCGGTGATGTTGTTCGCCTTGGCGTTTTTGACATTCAGCCATTCGCGCGGCTCGCGGCGCTTCTTCGGAATCGCGATGAATTGGCGGCCCGAGAGATAGGCGCCCGTCAACGACTTGGGGTTCTTCATCACCTCGGAGAGCGGGCCGACCGTCAAAATCTCGCCGCCCTCGGCGCCGGCGCCCGGGCCGATATCGACGACGACGTCGGCTTCGCGCATCGTATCCTCGTCGTGCTCGATGACGATGAGCGTGTTGCCGAGGTCGCGCAGGGTCTTGAGGGTCGCCAACAGGCGGTCGTTATCGCGCTGATGTAAACCGATCGATGGTTCGTCGAGGATGTACAGAACGCCGACGAGCGAACTGCCGATCTGCGTCGCGAGCCGAATGCGCTGTGATTCTCCGCCGGAGAGTGTCGTCGCGCTGCGCGACAGATTCAGATACCCAAGGCCGACGTTGGTCAAGAAGCCCAGACGTGCGCGTACTTCTTTTAGGATCTGATGCGCGATCAGTTCCTCGCGTTGCGTCGGGTGGAAGTTCCTGAAGAACGTCTCGGCCTTTTCCACGGACATCGTCGTCAGGACGTGGATATTCGTATCCGCAACCGTGACGGCCAGCGCCTCCGGTTTGAGGCGGGCGCCCTTGCACGTTTGGCAGGATGTCGCCGACATATACTTCTCGATCTCTTCCTTGACGTAGTCCGACGAGGTCTCGCTGTGACGACGCTGCAGGTTCTTGACGACGCCCTCGAACTGCGCCTCGTAACTCCACTCGCGCCCACTGCGCGTTTCGTAGACGAAGCGTTGCTTGTTTTCGGCACCGTACAACAGCGTCTGTACGAGATCGGCGGGCATCTTCTCGATCGGCGTCGAGGTCTTCACGCGGCGCGAGCGCAGCATCTTCTCGACCTGTTGCATGTAATATGGGTTCATCGACGGATACTTGCCGCCGCCCATCGACTTGCTCCACGGAACGATCGCGCCTTCTTCGATCGACTTGCTGCGATCCGGAATCACTTTCCAGGGATCGATCTCGATCTTGACGCCGAGACCGGTGCAATCCGGGCAGGCGCCGTAGGGCGAGTTGAACGAGAAGAGGCGCGGCGCCAGCTCTTCGAACGAGAGGCCGCAATAGACGCAAGCGAGCTGCTCGGAGAAGGTCAGCTCGCGCGCCCCCGATGACGCTCCACGCGTGCCCTCAACGAGGACCGTGACGATACCGCTCGAGAGCCGCAAGGTCGTTTCGATCGAATCGGTCAGGCGCTTGCGGATATCGGGCTTCATCACGAGCCGATCGACGACGACCTCGATCGTGTGTTTCTTCTTCTTGTCAAGTTCGATCTTGTCGCGCAGTTCGCGCGGTTCGCCATCGACCCGGACGCGCGCGAAACCCTCTTTCTGGATCTCCTCGAAAAGCTTTTGATACTCGCCCTTGCGGCCGCGGATGACCGGCGCGAGCAACTGAACGCGCGTGCCCTCGGCCAGTTCCAGAATCTGATCGACGATCTGTTCGCTCGATTGCGCGCTGACCTCGCGGCCGCAGTTGTAGCAATGCGGCTTCCCGATGCGCGCGTAGAGCAGCCGCAGATAGTCGTAGATCTCGGTCACCGT
>PLDY01000140.1:14010-14968 GCA_003136895.1 Candidatus Erabacter solicola
TTCTTGAGATTGTGCTCGCGGGCGCCCTTGATGACGATCGAGTCGAGTCCTCGGCGAGGGCTTGCCTCGCCGGCCCCATTCTTCGGAAAGTGTGACGCCACGCTCTATAGACCGGGGCCGCGCGCCGAGCGTTGCAGCCCCGCCGCAGGAGCGTCGATACGTGTAAGGATGCAGCCCCTTTCGATCGACGCCGTCGCCGCCGAGTTCGTCCTGGCCAGCCGCGTACGCTGCGAGGTCGCGAGCGTGGTGGCACCGCCACAACTCTCAGCCGCGCTCGATCTCCTACTCGAGATCGAGCCGCGCCGCACCGAACCGCAGTTCGCCGAACTGACGATGAATGACGACCTGGTCTTTGCGCGCGCCGAAACGCGCTGCGACTTCGAATACTTCATCGGACACCGTACCGTACTAGCCTCGAAACTTCGCGACCTGGCGGAGTTCCTCGAGTTCGGACCGGTCGAGCGCACCTTCCTTCTCGGACGTCTCGACACCATCACGCCGGCAGAACGCGCTCGACCTCTCCGATAGCGCCGACGATCGCTCCCGGTTGCGGGGCGCCCGGCGGCACGGTTTCGTCGCGCACGTTCAGCCAGACGGTGAAGAGTCCCAGCTCGTGCGCGCCGCGAATGTCGCGTTCGTAGCGATCGCCGACCATCGCCGCGGCCGCGAGCGCGACGCCGAGCCGTTCGCATGCGAGCGTAAAGAGTCTCGGATCGGGTTTGAGCATGCCGACCTCGTCGGCGATGAAGACCTCATCGAAGGCATCCTCGAGTTGCAACAATACGATCTTCTCGCGATGCGTCTCGGCGAAGCCGTTGGTCACGAGTCCGAGTTTGAGGCCGCGCCCGCGCAGCGCGACGAGCAACTCGAGTGCGCCCGGCCAAAGTTTGAGGTGATCTTTGCGGTAGCGGTTGTAGCTTTGGCCGCAGCGCTCGGCGAGCTTCGCGTCGTCGATGCC
>PLDY01000084.1 GCA_003136895.1 Candidatus Erabacter solicola
ATCTGCAAAGAGGCGCCGTTCTACACGCTCGGACCGCTCGTCACCGATATCGCGCCGGGCTACGATCACATCACGAGCGCGATCGGCGCGGCGATGATCGGCTGGTACGGCACGGCGATGCTTTGCTACGTGACGCCCAAAGAGCATCTCGGCCTGCCCGATAAACAGGACGTCAAGGACGGCGTGATCGCCTACAAGATCGCCGCGCACGCGGCCGACCTGGCCAAGGGCCATCACACCGCGCGCCACTGGGACGACGTCTTGAGCAAGGCGCGCTTCGAGTTTCGCTGGGAGGATCAGTTCGAGCTTTCGCTCGATCCCGAAACTGCCAAGGCGTTCCACGACGAGACGCTCCCTGCGGACGGCGCGAAGGTCGCGCACTTCTGTTCGATGTGCGGCCCGCATTTCTGCTCGATGAAGATCACGCAAGAAGTGCGCGAATTCGCCGAACGCGGCATGGCCGAGAAGTCGGTCGAGTTCATCGAAAGCGGCGCCGAGATCTACGTCCCGCAATAAGAAAAAAAAACGGAGCGCCTTTCGGCGCCCCGTTTCTTTGTAACCTCGAAGGTTAGTTAGCGGTACGATTGCCGCGGCGTGAAACAATCGCGGCAGTAAACCGGCTTGTCGCCACGCGGTTTGAACGGGACTTCCGCAACTTTGCCGCAGGTGCTGCACGTTGCTTGGAACATTTCGCGCTGGCCGCCGCCACCGCCGCCGCCACCGGAGTAGGATCCGCCGCCGCGTTGTGCCTTGCGGGCAGCGCGACAGTCGGGACAACGGCTGGGCTTGTTGGTGAAACCTTTAGCGGCGAAGAACTCTTGCTCGCTAGCGGTAAACGTGAAAGGTGCGCTGCAATCAATGCAGCTCAGTTTTTCGTCTTGGTACATTTTCTGGTGTGATACTCCAAGCGTCGAGTGTGTGAAGACGTTTGGGTACCGTCAATCATCCGGACAAGTGCGACGCCGCCAGCCCATCCGGAGCAATCATTCTAATCCATAAAAGGCCAAAAAGGTTGCTTTCTCTCAAAAATATCAAATTTTGCCCTGTGGATAGAGCCGCGTCACACTCCAGCGGCCTCGAGACGGTGGGGTCCGGGCGTCTCGGCGTCCCGGTAGGAGACCCCCTAAACGGGTAAGGTACGGCATCTGTAACCCGCCTTGAGGGAGGCCTACCTGTGCTGCGCTTCGTTTTTCTCGCTATTTTCGTGCTGGGGGCAACTCCGGCGGCTGCCTTTGCGGCGAACTGCGCGGGCGCGGATCCCGCGATCGTTTCGGCGACGTCCCGCCTGGTTGGATCGGACGCGGGGAGCAATCATTATCGCCTGTCCATCACGGTAACGAACGTTGGCGGCCAGGGCCAGGCCTCGAACGTCTTGCAGTTCGTCGACATCTTCGAGCATGGCACGAAACTCGACGCGAAGGGCATCCCGCCGCTTAAGGCCGGGCAAAACTACACGATCACCTACATGTACAATCGGGCGACGGACGCCGGCGACCGGACCGCGAGCTTCCGCTTCCAATTGGATATGCGCCAGCCCACGGGTACGAGTTCACAGAACTGCAGCGCCGCGAACGATCGCTATCGACTAACGGTCTAGGCATCGCGGTGATCGCGTACGAGCCGACGACGTCGCTTCCGTTTCCCGTTGTCATCGCGCGCGGCGAGATCGATTTCGCGGGCGCGCGGGCGCTCGAGGACGCGCTGCTCGCGTTCGATGCGGAGCCGGTCGTCGTCGTCTCGTTCGAAGCATGCACGTTCCTGGACCCGAGCGTTCTCGGCGTGCTCGTTCGCCACGGCCAGCGGCCGGCGCGCAGGCTTATCGTGCTCGCGCCGCCGCAGAGCGCCTTTCGGCGCGTCTTCGATCTCGGCAACCTGGCCGGGGTCGTGACGGTGGTCGCGTCGATCGGCGAAGCGCGGGAGTAAAACAAAGACGAGGCTCCGCGCCTCGTCTTTGCCGTGATGCTCCGTCCGTGGATCGGGTTCGGAGTTAGTTCGAGGGCGGACGGCGCAATGCGCTCATCTTGTCGCGCGAAGCCAGCGCGGTCAACAGGAAACGTCCCGCATCGGGCGTGCGCTTGCGCGAAGTGCTTCCGCCGCTCCGTCCGGTCATGCCGTTCGGGTTGTTGGCGTAGGCGGCGCGCATTGCCGCGCGCATCTTCGTTTCTTGAGCGAGGACCGCTTGCGCTTCGGCAGGCGTCAGAACGGCATCGATCGCTTTCGATGGCGTTTTGAGATCGAGCGAGGATCCGCTATTAAACGAATCGACGATCGCTTGAACCTTGGCCCGGTGGTCGGTGCTCAAGGCATTGAGGCTGGCGGCCTTGGCGTCGGCGCGCGCTTGGGTCACGGCGGCGCGGGCGCCCGAGGACGGTCCGGCCATGCCGGCGTCGCTCGCAGCGACCGCGGTCGTTGCGTTGGTATTGTCCGCGCTGCCTTGCGAAGCACAGGCGGTCAGGGGTAGGAGTATTGCGGCCATCGAGATGGCGAGGAATGCTTGTCTCATGTGCTGACGGTAGCGCCTTTAGTTTAGGAATCGCTGGGATTCGCGTCTATTTCCGGGGGTGCTTCCCGAGCAGGCGCTCGATCTGCACGATTAGCGGGGCCGGAAAACGGGGACATATTCCTGGGATCCATTTGTCCCGAAGTCTTCTGCGACACGTTCGCACCAAGGATTGCCATGCATACGATTTCTTCCCGGTTCCTCGTCGTCGCTGCGCTAGCGGTCGCCTTCGGAACGAGCGCCGTCTCCGCGCCTCGCCCCGCGCAAGCCGCAATCACGACGGGCAACGCGATCTTGATCGGCGCCGCCGCGATTGCCGGCATCGTGCTCTACAACAACTGGCAGCACAAGGCAACGCAGGCCAACACCGTCATCGGCCGGACTCGCAACGGCGGCTACGTCTATGCCGACGGCCGCATCGTTTCGGGCGGCCACACCTATTACTCCAGCAACGACGGGCGCACGCCGTGTTCGTACATGGCGCGCGGCGGCTCGGTCTGCAACGGCTCGCAGTCTCGTGGCTACAACCTCGGGTCGAACGGTCAGCGGCCGCAGTGGGATAGTACCCAGCGC
Organism: Candidatus Erabacter solicola; assembly: GCA_003136895.1. GTDB lineage: Bacteria > Vulcanimicrobiota > Vulcanimicrobiia > Vulcanimicrobiales > Vulcanimicrobiaceae > Erabacter > Erabacter solicola. Next base: position 3,074 of record PLDY01000084.1, read on the forward strand.
AACTGGCGTTCGAACAACGGGAATCCGAATTCGAAGATGAATCGCGACCACAGCCACTAACTAGATCGCCGGCAAGCACGCGAACCCGCGGCTTCAATCGGAGTCGCGGGTTCGTATTTTTGTGGGTAGACTGACGGGGTGGACCATCTCGTAGCGGCGCGCGCCCAAATGGGAACGTCGCTGGCCTTCCACTTCGTCTTCGCGGCGCTCGGCGTCGGGCTGCCGCTGCTGATGATCGTGGTCGAGGGTCTGTGGTTGCGCACCGGCGACCGCCGCTACTATCGCCTCGCTCGAACCTGGTCGCGCGCGATGCTCGCGCTCTTTGCGATCGGTGCGATCTCCGGCACGACGCTCGCCTTCGAACTCGGCCTCCTGTGGCCGGTCTTCATGGGAAATACCGGCGCCGTGATCGGCATTCCGTTCACGCTCGAGGGGTTCGCCTTTTTCATCGAGGCGATCTTCATCGGGATCTATCTTCACGGTTGGGATCGCTTATCGCCGCGCGTGCATTGGCTCTGCTCGTTTCCGATCGCGCTCTCGGGCGCGCTCTCGGCCGCATCGGTCGTGAGCGTCAACGCCTGGATGAATACGCCGGCGGGCTTCACGCTCGCGCACGGCGTGGTCGTCGACGTCGACCCGTGGAAGGCCGTCTTCAATCCGGCGATGCCGACCGAAGTGCTGCACACGACGCTCGCGGCCTACGTCTTCACCGCTTTTGCGGTCGCCGCACTGTACGCGCTGGTCCTGGTGCGCCGGCCGTCTGATTCCGAGGCGGCGCTCGCGTTACGGGTCGCGATGCTCGTGGCGCTGATAGCGATTCCGTTGCAACTGGTCGCGGGCGATATGTCGTCGCGCTTCGACGCGCATTCGGAACCGCTCAAGTTGGCGGCGACGGAAGGCCAATTCGCTACCGAACGCGGTGCGCCGCTGCGCATCGGAGGCCTTCCCGATGCAGCCGCGCATACGACGCACTTCGCACTCGAGATTCCGCGTCTGCTCAGCTTCCTTGCGTTCGATGATGTCAATGCGCCGGTACGCGGCGTCGACGCCTTTCCCGCGCTCGAGCAGCCGCCCGTGCTCGCCGTGCATCTTGCATTCGATACGATGGTCGGCAGCGGGTTCACGTTGCTCGGAATCGCGCTGTGGTGGGCCTTCGCGACGCGGCTCGGCGGTCGCGTGCCGGCGCGGACGCTGGCGCGCGCGGTTGTCCTCTCCGGCGTCTTGGCGCTGATCGCGATGGAAGCCGGCTGGCTCGTCACGGAAGAGGGGCGTCAGCCGTGGATCGTCGTCGGCTTCTGGCGCACGAGCGAAGCCGTCACGACCGCGCCGGCGCTCGACCTCGCGTTCTACGGATTCTCGCTGATCTACGTGCTGCTGGCAGTGACCCTTGGATGGCTGCTCGCGCACCTCCACCGCCGGAACGAAGCGTGAACGACGCGACGCTGGTCGTCCTCGTCGGGCTCGCGGCGCTGACCCTGTACGCGCTCTTCGGCGGCGCCGACTTCGGCGGCGGCGTGTGGGATGTGCTGGCCTCGGGCCAGCGCCGCGAAGCGCAGCGTGAAGCGGTCGCGCACGCGATGGGCCCCGTCTGGGAGACCAATCACGTTTGGCTGATCTTCGTGATCGTCTTGCTCTTCACGTGTTTTCCGCCCGCGTTCGCGGCGCTCTCAGTTGGGCTCTACGTGCCGCTCACGTTCGTCTTGGTCGGGATCATCTTGCGCGGTGCCGCCTTCGCGTTTCGTTCGCAGGGAGAAGCCTGGGGTCGCGTCTTCGGCGTCGCGAGCGTTATCGCGCCATTCTTCTTCGGCTGCGCCGCGGGCGGTCTAGCCGTCGGAGCCTTCGCTTGGACGTCGCCGTTCGCGCTCGCGGTCGGCGTGCTCGCGGTCGCGCTCTGCGCGCAGATCGCCGCGGTCTTTCTCACGGTCGAGACCGGCGGCGCGCTTCGCGAAGACTTTCGTTTCCGCGCATTGGCGGCGACGCTCGTCGCCGGTGCGGCGGCGGCCGCCGTCCCCGCCATCGCGGCGCGCACCGTTCCGTCGACCTTCGCTGCGCTGACGTCGCACGCGACCTTGATCGACATCGCGCTGACGGTCGGCATGGGCGCGCTCGTGCTTGCAACGCTCGCGTTTCGCCGCTTTACGCTCGCGCGCGTTTTCGTCGCGCTGGAGACGATCGGATTATTGCTGGGCTGGTACATCGCGCAAGCGGGCTATTTGATTCCCGGTGCGGCGACGCCGGAAAATGCCGCAGCGCCGGCTGCCACGTTGCACGTCTTTCTTTGGATTGTCGCGATCGGCGCGGTCGTTCTCGTGCCGTCGTTGGTACTGCTCTTCGGCCTCTTCAAGGCCGACCGAACCTAGAGCATGGGCCCGGAGGCCGGGGTGCGAAACGCGCGCCATGCACTTCCTTAAGCGGACTCAGACGCACGGCGTCTGGGATCGATCGATCGCCCCCGTTCTCCGCGTCGCGTCCGGCGATACCGTGACCGTCGAGCTGGAGAACGCCTCGGGCGGCCAGCTCAACGCCGAATCTGCTGCGGCCGCGCTCGCCACGCTCGATTTCGCGCGCATCAACCCGGTTACCGGCCCGATCTTCGTTGAAGGTGCGCAGCCCGGCGATGCGCTCGTCGTCGAAATTCTGGCGCTCGAGGTCGACGCCTGGGGCTGGACCGCGAATATCCCCGGTTTCGGATTGCTGGCCGATCGTTTCACGGAACCGGCGCTGCGCTCGTCACGGATCGCGAACGGCTCGATCGAACTCTTCACGGGAATGCGCATGGCGAGCGTGCCGATGATCGGCACCATCGGCGTGGCGCCCGCGGAAGCCGGTGCGTTCTCGGTCGTGCCGCCGACGCGCTACGGCGGGAACATGGATATCCGCCACGTCGGTGCGGGCGCGATGCTCTATCTGCCCGTCGCCGTCGACGGCGCGCTGCTCTCGCTCGGCGACGGCCACGCGGCGCAGGGCGACGGCGAAGTCTGCGGCACGGCGATCGAGACGACTGCGCTCGCGACGTTGCGCATCTCGCTCGATCGCGAGCGACATCTCCCGGCGCCGATGCTGCTGGCCGATGCGCGCTCGCAGCGCACGGGGCGCGCGTTCGCGACAACCGGAATTGGTCCCGACCTGATGGCCGCCGCGCGCGATGCGACGACTGCGATGATCGCGGAGATCGTGCGCCGGACGACACTCTCCGAGGTCGACGCGTATATGCTGGCGAGCGTCGCCGGCGATTTGAAGATCAGCGAAGTCGTCGATGTACCGAACTGGGTCGTCTCGCTGCACCTCGACGCCGCGCTGCTCGCGTGAAACCGGCCGGCCTGCGCCGCGCTTTGGGCGTCGCCGAAACGGCGGGCGTCTCGGTCGCGATGATGGCGCCGACCGCGGCGATGGCGCTCAACGGGGCGCTCGCGGCCTCGGTTGCGGGTGGCGCGGTGCCGCTCGCCTTCGTGCTCGGCTTCGCAACGATCGCCTGTGTCGCATTTGCGTTCGTGACGTTCGCGCGCGTCTACGCGAGTCCGGCCTCGGTCGGCGAGTTCAACGCGCGCGGCCTCGGCCCGTTCGCGGGGCGTCTCTCGGCGTGGGTGCTGCTCTTGGTCTACGTCCTCTTCACCGCCGGCTCGGCGGCAGAGTTCGGCGCGTTCGCCGGGTCGGCGTTTACGTACGGCAAGATCGTCGTCGCATGGCTGCCGCTCGCACTTGGGTGCCTTCTGGTCTGCGCGTACGTGGGCACGCGGCCGATGCGCATATCGTCGCGAGCGATGCTCGCGGTCGAAGGCGTCTCGGTCGCGGCAATCGTCGCGCTCTCGATCTGGATTGTCGTGCGTGGCGGCGCCGGAGGCGTGTCGTTCGCGCCGTTCGTCCCGAAGTTCACGGCGCTGCAGGGTCTCGGGCTCGGCACGGTCTTCGCGCTGCTCTCGTTCGCGGGCTTCGAAGGTGCGGCGGTGCTCGGCGCGGAGTCGCTGGAGCCGACGCGCACGATTCCACGCGCGCTGATCGCAAGCGTTGCGGTCGCGGGCGTGCTCTACGTGTTCGTTACGTTCGCGCAGACGATCGGCTTCGGGTTGGACACGCGCGGCATCGCAGCGTTTGCGGCCTCGGCTTCGCCGCTCGGCGATCTCGCGGCGCGTTACACGAACGTGCCGATCGCCGCGCTCGTGATGGGCGGCGCCACGATCTCGGCGTTCGCGGCGACACTCGCCTCGGCGACCGCCGCCGCGCGGCTCGCATTCTCGTTTGGTTCGGACGCACGGCTGCCGCAACGGTTCGCGCGCGTTGACGGTGCGAGCGGTACGCCGGTCTTCGCGTACCTCTGCGTCCTTGCGATTGGGGCGCTGCTCGTCATCGCGTTTGCTCTCGGCCACGCGAGCGGCACGGATACGTTCGGCGCGTGCGGTACGGTCGGCGTGCTTGCGCTCGTCCTGATCTACGGCGCCGTGCAGGTTGCCGCGCTGCGGCTCTTCTCAGTACGCTGGAGCATTTGGCAGCGGCTCATTCCGCTTGTCGCACTCGCCTCGCTCGGCGCCACCTTTTGGGCGAACGTCATTCCGATTCCGCGCGATGCGACCGCGTCGTATCCGTACCTGGTGCTCGCATGGCTGGCGCTTGGAGCATTCATCTTGCGCGATCGCGTCAAGGTTGGCTGAAACCCGATATTGGGTACACCCACGATTGGAGGGAATTTCAATGAAATGCAAGGGTCCCGATTGTAAGTGCCAAGCCTCGGAAGGCGAATTCTGCAGCGATGACTGCAAATCCGAGACCGGGCACGGGCACTGTCACTGCGGCCACGCGGAGTGCACCTAGGACTTCGCTGACGTCCAATTCTCGAAACCCGCGACTGCTAAGGTCGCGGGTTTCTTCATGTCCGGGCGTGTGAGACGTGTCACCCTTGCTTTCTCAAAACGCTCCTGGCGCGGGCTTTCGGGCCAGGCGCTTGCTGCTACTTCGTACACGTCGCCTCAACTCTCGCCGACGCAGTAAGCATCCCCGATTGGATTGAGGACCAGCCATAGGAACAATCGCCGCATTTTACGATCTCGCGACCCTGCGCCGCTACGCGTCCCGCTTTCTTGCCGGCGTCGCATGGATGCACGTTCCCATCGTCATGCTGGTCGCGGCTGCAAATCATGCGCCGGTCCTCGAATTCGGCGGTATCATGGCGTTCGCGGCAGCGATCGCCGCGGCGGCGGCCTGGCGCTTCGGCGGTAGGCTGCCGGCCCGTCTGCTCATCACAGCCGCGTGTACGACGGCTCCCGCGCTGATGGTCTCCGCGGGAGCGACGAACTGGGAGACCGATTGGCAGATGTACTTCTTTGTCGTGTTCGGGATTCTCGTAGCGTATGTCGATTGGCGGCCGATCGCCCTCGCGGGCGCGCTAGCGGTAGCGCACGATCTGTTCCTCAACACGGCGTTCTCCGGCGGAAGCTTCGCGCGGTCGGGCCTCGCGCAAGACGCGCTCCACGCGGCAATCGTCCTCGCCGATTTCGGGGTGCTCTGCTGGATTATCGCGCAGATCAGGCGGCTCTTCGAGGGTGCCTCTGCGGGCACGAAAACGGCCATCGAAGCGTCCCGTCTCAAATCCGAATTTGTCGCTACGATGAGTCACGAACTGCGCACGCCGATGAACGGCGTGATCGGCATGTGCGAACTCCTGCTCGATACGCCGCTCGACGAGCGACAGCGCGAGTATGCGACGGTCGTGCGAGATTCGGGGCAGGCGCTACTGCGCGTCATCAGCGACATTCTCGACTTCTCGAAGATCGAGGCCGGCGCGCTCGAACTCGAAACGATCGGCTTCGATCTCCATTCAACGGTCGAATCGGTCGGCGAACTTCTCGCGCCGCAAGCCCGCGTCAAAGGCCTCGCGCTAACGACGCTGGTCGATCCGAAGATTGGTGCGCTCGAAGGCGATCCGGGACGGCTTCGTCAGGTGCTCGTCAATCTGGTCGGCAACGCCGTCAAGTTCACCGAAAGCGGAAGCGTGCTCGTCTCCGCGAGCCTGCTCGAAGAGACATTCGAATCGGCGACCGTGCGGTTTAGCGTCAAGGACACCGGTATCGGCATCTCGCCCGAGTCCGGTCAAAATCTCTTTCAGCCATTCCGTCAGGCCGATGGCTCGACGACGCGCAAGTACGGTGGCACCGGCCTCGGCCTCTCGATTTCAAAACGGCTCGTCGAGATGATGGGTGGAACTATTCGCATCGAAAGCGAGGTGGGCGC
>PLDY01000041.1 GCA_003136895.1 Candidatus Erabacter solicola
ATGGCCGCGCAGCAGCAGACGCTTGACGTCGTCGCCGACAACCTCGCCAACGCCGACGTCCCCGGTTTCAAACGCGCGGCGGCGACGTTCGGTGCGATTGGCGACAATCTTGGCACGATTGCGCTCGGCATTCGCCGGCTTTTCGAGCAGGGAAAACTCGAACGAAGCGGCGGCCCATTCGACGTCGCGATCGACGGCGCCGGGTTCTTTGCGCTCGAGCGCGACGGCCGCCATGCCTACACGCGCAACGGCTCGTTCGCGCGCGCGAGCGACGGAGCGCTGCGCAACGCCGACGGCTGGCGGCTCACCGGAATTCGCGTGCCGGCCGAAGCGACCGCGATCGACGTGGCGTCCGACGGCCGCGTCTCGATCGATCTCGCCGGCGGCAAGCATCGTGAGATCGGGCGGGTTCGGCTCGCGCTCTTCGCGGCGCCCGAACGCCTGCGTTCGATCGGGTCGGCGTTGTTTGCGGCGACGCGTGAATCAGGCGCCGCGACGACGATTGTGGCCGGCGGCGCGCGCGGTCCGAAACTCGCGTTCGGGATGCTCGAACGCGCCAACGTCTCGATCATCGAGGCGATGATGGCGATCCTCGCCGCGCAGCGCGCCTATGAAGCCAACGCCAAAGGAGTGCAAGCCGCCGATGAAATGCAGCGGATCGCCAACGCGATGCAAAGCATTCGCAATGACCTCCACGGTCATCCGCTATCGTCCACAGCTGAATTGGTCTACGGTTTCTTGCCAACCCGTGGGCACTATGGACGATAGTAGATGGCCTCGGATGCAACCCAAATGCAACCCGCTTCGGTGTAGGAGAAGGTTGATTGGCTGACACAAGACTACGAAAGCGCCGTGTCAAGAATGGCCGCGATGTCTGGACCGCGCTCATACCGCGCCCCAAGGGTCCTGACGGAAAGAGACGTCAACACCGCTTCACCTTCGTCGGCAACAAGAAAGAAGCTGAGAAGGCCTTAGCCGCTGAGCTTGTACGGATCGGAGAGGGATCATTCATCCCGCCGACTCGAACGACATTTGCCCAGTACCTTGTCGATTGGCTTGCGGGCGCTCAGAGTCGGTACGCAGCTCATACTTGGCAGCGGTTAGAATCGCTCATTCGCGTTCACCTTATCCCGCGACTTGGAACCATACCGCTCCAATCGATAACGGCTAGCGACCTAAACAAGGCATATACCCACTGGTGCGAGGACGGCCTAAGCCGGCGAACTGTCCTACAGCAGCATCTTTGGATTCATCGGATCCTCGATCAGGCGCTTCGTGAAGGCCGCATTCGCCAAAATGTCGCCGCCCTTGCCGATCGGCCGAGGTACCAGCGGCGCGAAATGCGGTTTTTAACGCGCGATGAGGTTGCAAGGCTGATGCATGCGGCAGCTGGTACTTGGTATGCGCCCTTGTTTGCCCTCGCGCTAGCGACCGGCGCACGTCGGGGCGAACTGCTCGCCCTAAAGTGGGAGGACGTCGATTTTTCCCGCGCCAAGGTTTCGATCAGGCGCGCACTCGAATCTACGCGGCGTTACGGCGTCCGCGAGAAGTCGACCAAGAGCGGCAAGTCCCGTGTGGTTGATCTTCCGGCCAGCGCTCTGGAACTGCTTCGGCGCCATCGTTTGGCGCGGGCCTTGGATCAAATCGCACCGGGTTATATTTTTCCGGGTCCCAATGGCGGCCCGTGGAATCCGAACAAAGTCAGCGAGCATTTTCGCCATTTCCGTTACCTGGCCAAGCTCAAAGGCGCTTCGTTCCATTCACTCAGGCACACTGCTGCGACCCAAATGCTAGAACTCGGCGTTTCACCGAAAGTCGTCCAAGAGCGCTTGGGCCACGGATCCATTTCAATCACAATGGATCTTTACAGCCACGCGACGCCATCGCTTCAAGTCGACGCTGCGAAGCGCCTCGACGTGGCATTGGCCCCGCTCTTGTCAGTTATTGCTAGTAAATGACGATTTCCAGCAGGCATGCGGTCACCGGGTAATTCTCTTGTAAATGACCGACCTGCGTTCACGGGGCGACCCGGCCTCAACCTGACGCAGAACTGCTGCGATCAATTGGGATGAATGACGTAAGCGGGCTATGCGGAACCTCTACGAGGCCGCTCTTTCTACGACCCGGAAATTGTGATCCCGCGGGACCTGAATTTGGGAAGCTCACGAAACCTTCCAGGAGATCATATAGATGCGACTTACAAACGCCATTATCGCCGTAGCAGTTATCGCCTCTCTTGCAACATGGCCGGTCGCTGCCCAATCGCCAGGCCCGACAGCCACGACAGTTCTTGTCCCGAAGGGAACGATTATCGTCGTCGCTACAAGGCGGAGCTACAAGTCGTACGGCGCATCTACCGGCACCAAGGTTACATACGATGTGTCGCAGGATGTCATCGTCGACGGGAACTTAATCGCGAAGGCAGGCGATTCCGCCGTGGGCGAGATTCTTAATGCACATGAAGGCAAGTCGAGCTTCTTCACGTCTGAAGCAGCAAACCTTCGGTTGTCTGTTGATAAAGTGTTTAATTTCTGTGGCGATACAATCGAGATGGACTTCGCTCGCAGCGAGTATCGCCGCCGTCAAGGAGCTTTCGGCTCGAAAAAAGATGTGGAGGTTTCAAAGGGCCAACTCTATCAAGCACCGACGCTTCGCCCACAAAAAGTTTGCGCTACCAAAACAGATGCGGTACCGCTTCCGATACCATCGGATGCACTGGTCGGCGATAAGGACTAGTGCGTAAATCAAAGAGCGCCAGAGCTCCGTGTCCGTGCGCTTGATCAGCGCGTGGATCGCCGTTACCCGTGGCTCCCGGGGGCGCTTTCGTGGCAATTGAATGCTTATTCCCCGACGAATTTCCGCGACACGCAGTTCCGAAGGCTCACGGAGCCGCTAATCGACGTTGCGCCGGCGGCCGGGAATCGAACTTCCGATCCCTTACATGTGAAAAACGGTAGACGGCAAAGTGCCCGTAGAGAAGGCGGCTGCTAAGAAGCGAAAGTCGCCGAACCAAGGCCGCTAAGGCCCGGACGAGTCCGCCCTAATCCAAGTGGGTTCGCATCGCATTGGCGGAGCCATGGCGGACTCTCCTAAGGCGCGGCTTTGGATTCGTGCGCTTGGGCGCCCTTAGAGGAGTCTCGATAGTTCCGAGACCATTTCGTTCTGCAATTTTATAAGCGTTCCGTAATCAAGACCGGGCACCGGGTCGTTCTGGTAGTCTCTAGTTGCGCGAAGTGACAAGCCAGCGTAACGAGCCGCCTCTTCTCTGAGTGGGTTTCGATATTCGAACGTGGAGAACTGTAGAGCCTCTAAGTACGTTCCATGAGCAGCGAAGTAATAGCCAATTGCCTTCCAATATAAATAAAGTGAACGCTTTGCCACGGACGGCTGCGTATCGTAGCAGACGGCCATTTGCTCCCCAAAATACCTACCAAGTCTAAGGCCCGCCCAATCGTCAGCCTCGTTGGCTGCCTTGAACCCTGCCGTTTTCTCATTGATATAGCGGTCCGTACAAAGGTATGAGGTAATGGCGGTAGTTGAAGGGACTACCGCGGCTGTCTGTTTCGAACCAAGTGACCCATACTTAAGTGGCGCGAACTCGATATAGACTGCCTTGCAAGTTAGAGCGGAATCGGCCTGTATCAGGCCGGAGCCTTCCAAAACCAAGTCTCGCGCCACAAGTGTTCCTTTCGTTGCTCCAATACTGTCCGTCGCCAGAAATCTTGTACTGGTCGATACTACTTCAAATTGGCCAAAGAAACATCGTGCATTCGCGGCACGAAATTAATATGGACGGTTCGAGAAAAGCGATTTAGAACGAAAGGCGCCGCCGCGGTACATCCATTGACGGCGATAGCGTCTGATGGAGCCTTAACAGAGATAGCGCCTGATGGAGTCTTGACCGGTATGGGTACTACGAATGTGTCAGGCGATGCACTTGGGTCGAATCCACACAGAAAAGCGATAATCGGAGCCGTCAGGAGCGGACGTATTGGCCACGCTGAAATGTTCACTTATCGACCCGGATTGGCCTCACGCCACGCCTTGATGGTCTCGTCGATGTAATCCGTGGGCAGAACGACTCCAAGGCCAGAATTTTCCGCGAAAATTACGCGAGCCTGTTTTGTCTGAACGCTGACTGCAACGTCCTGATATGGTACCCATGCTTTCACGATGCCTATTAGGTAGGCTTTCGATTGTGCAGCGGTACCTTGAATAGAAACCATCTCCGGCTTCAACAGTACGGGACCCCCGCTGTTCCCTGGAAAGATGGAGGCGTCGATGAGGTATTCTGGCGACACGCCGTCCAGCATATCGCTAATTCGGGCGATGCACCCCTGTCTGGCTATTACATAATTCCGTGGGGCATCGACTAGATTTAGGGCTGGAAAGCCGAGAACAAACACGCTATCTCCGACGGAGACGCCAACGTCCTTGAGTTTTGCTCGATTGGCCGCCGATTCGTCGTTAGTAAAAAATGTCTCGTGCAAAGCCTGTTCTTTCAAGGCCTGCGGATTTATCCGAATTGCCGCAATGTCCACCTTTTTATCTGAATGGAAAAACCACGGATTCTGGCCCGTCTGATTCCCGATAGGGAGGTCAAAGGGCCGCGCAGGCGCGGCAGAATCAACAGGATTCAGCCTCACGCTAATTACTGGGCTCGCGCCCGAGCCTTGCGCGGAGGAGTGCCCCTCAATCACATGTCGGTTCGTAACGAGATAAACCTCGTATCGCCGTTTTGCTGCGTCGGGATCGTTCTCAGTAAGGTAACCGTAAATAAAACCCGTTCCCTCCGTAACCCACGGAATAGGCGTTTGACCCGGCGCAGGCTGCACTTGTGTTGAACCAAGTGCGACAACCGCATTTGGAGCCCACGGTGGAATCAGCACGCTGTGACCGCTGGCGTCGGGAAAGCGAGCATGGCAGCCGCGAGCGTTAGCGCAAGTCGAAAATCAATGCGGAAGCAATGCAATGCGAAACTCAATCCTTCTTCGGCGGCGGCAGACCTAGATGCCCCAGTGCCCCGCCGAATCCACCAAAGATAGATGCTAGCGAAGGCGGCGGGGGCGGTGGACTGAGGACATCCAGTATTTTTTGCTTCTCCGCCTCCCATCCAGGTCGAGACCTGTCGATGCGTAGCCAGTCCCAAATCCATTGGGAAACGTAGCCCTGCGCTTGTCTACTCGGGTCTAGTGGCAAAATAAGGAATTGGTCGGCACCTACGACCACTTCGCGCAATGCAATGTAGATGCGGTCGGCTGTTGCGTTGGAACAGATTACCCAGCTGTTATTGCCGTAGCGGAGCCAATCGAAGGCTACTTTATTCAACGCGTCTTGGGCGCGTAGAATATTCTCCGCGGTAGGGCCCTTTTCAAAGAAGAAGCCAATATGATAATACATCACTACTGGGTCTCCCTCGGCAGGCTTAGTGGGTCAGGCCGTTCGGGATTTGTCGTGAGGCCGGTCGACGCGGCCTCCGGGAAGCCCATAGTACCTTGGTGAGCGTAGTAGGCTAACAGGTCCGAGCCTTCGAGTAAAGCCAATTGTGGAAACCGTTTCATGATTCGGAAGATTACAAAGAGATAAACCACGAATAGCAACGGAAGCAGCGCGAGACCACCAATACGAATATTGTCGTCATGCGCGGTGAGTGCGACCGCGGTGACAGCCACCTCGGTAAGACCGAAAGCCAGCGTTATCTTCGAAACGACCCCTGGGCCGAGGCGAATCGCTGTAACGTTTTCAAGTAATCGAACGCTCACGGTATGCTCGTTCGTGGAAGCCCGGAACGGTCCCGTTATGATGCGGTGGAGGCTTGACCGTTACGCGATAACCCCCAGACTCGCGCGAGAGGCGTACCTTGACGTCCGGAATGCCGGTCGCAATCGAGTGGCTGATCGCGTCGCCGATAGGGTCAGGAACCGTGCCCCTGTTACCGGCGAGCTGGAGCGCAACACGACGTTCAACTGAGGCATTGTGTTCGATGAGGCCCTGATCGATGTTCTTAGCCCCCAGCGCGTTGTTGCACTCGCGACAGACTCGGCGTATGACGAACGAGCCGCCGAGGGCGCGCGGGATGACGTGCTCAGGGCTAGGCGCCTTCTCGGCTCGGCAGATGATGCACGTCATTTGTCATTCCACATTAACATATCTTTTGATTCGACTGCCATCGCGTTGTCGGTGGATCTGACCGCGCTCCGGTCGAAAGAACGCGGATGCGTCGTGAAGCACCCCCTTCGCCAAAAACCGTGCCGGCGTACCCATGTTGAAACGCAGAAAAACGGGCACTAACCATGACGTTACCCCGGGGTAGCCTTTTCTGGGTCGCGGAGCTCGGGGTCGAAAGGGGCCAGAACGTACGTGACCATCGCGGGGCGCAGTGATAGACTTGATATGGCGCGGACGAAGCTCAAGCGCGTGATTGCAATTTTGCAACTGCGGCTTCTAGGCGCTGAACCCGCTTTCGTAGCACGACGAGCTCGTCGTGTAAAAGGAGGGCGCTCTCGGCAGTCTCCAGCTGGGCGCGCTCAGCAGTCCGGTGAGCGGCTTTCCGGCCTTTCTGCGGTCCTTTACGGCCGCGAGGGCCCTGGGCGAGAGGGGTAGTCGGCTCCGGCTCGCCAGCCAAGTACCATGGCGAAACTTGCATCTTGCGGGCGAGCCGGAGGGCAGCCTCTAGCTTGAGGCTCTTGATATCGCCGTTGCGCATTTTGCGAGCGGCGTCCGCAGTAACCCCGAGGATGTAGCCAAGCTCGGTGTCGCTCAGATCTCGGACGATCTCTTTGAAGCGCTTGTTGAACGTCGCGTTTCCCACGGCTCCCCCAATATCACACAAAGATTGGCTTGTGCCCTGGCCGGGGAGCGGCTGGCCCTATCATGTCGCCCGGCGGATCTGATTCTGGCCCTCCCTATCCACCGCACAAAACGCCGCGAAAGTGGGCACTAACCTCGGCGTGCGATCAGAACACGTGAACGCGAGGTAGAGCCGTGTACGACCGTGGGAACTGGAGAGATCAGAAGGGCAGGATCATTACCCGTCTGCCCGTCCCGGATGACGATTTTCGTTACCCGCGTGACGACTCGATGGCGGCTCTCGAGGAATCCCTTGAGATCGCCGGCGACGAGTCTTCAATTGTCGAGCTCATGCGGCGCGACGTGAACCTGAGACTTGGCGGCTCCAAAGGGCGCCGCCGGCGTCAGCCGCAAGACTCGCGAAGCGGAGGTCGTTCCCACCGCGAACCGAGCCACGGTGTGGTATCGCGAATTGGGCGGCCAACGATCGGCACCGAGGTTCGCGTCTACGTCCAGACGTCGATCGGACAACGCACGCGCGAACTGCTTGCCGAGCACAACGTAAGCTTGGCGCAGGTTTTGGATGAGTGCGCCGACCTGCTCGCTGCCCGTGGACGCTAGTGAAGAGCCGACCCCGCAGCTCGGCGATCCACAACCGCGCGAAGTCGGTCGACCAAAACTCGGGCGGCCCCGGCGCATTCGCATTACGACGACTGTCGAGCCGGCAAAGCTTGCACTCCTGCGTGAGCACGCCCGGCGAGCGAAGAAGTCGATCGGCCAACTCGCCGACGAGCATGTGAAAAAACGATTCGAGGCCGGCGCCGACCCGCGTGAGCCGTGACGGGTTTGTTGCCGAGTCCCAGCGCGTCGGCGGTACCGGTATGATCGCTCGTCCTGTCGGCGGGCAATCAACGCGTCACCCTGTCGTCACGGGTCCCCGGTCCCGTTGTGGAGCGACTCCTGCGCCTCCCGCGGAGCGCTTCCTCTGGCGCACGCCACACCATCGTCACATGTGCGCCTCGCGCGCAGAAAGAGGACCGATTATGGCAAACTTCAATCGCATCATTCTTGTCGGGAACGTCGTCCGCGACCCAGATCTTCGTTATGTTCAGAGCGGTGCAGCGGTTGCCAAGTTCACGATCGCGGTGAATCATCGCAGCAAGCAGAGCGAGTCCGTCGACTACATCGACGTCGTTGCTTGGAAAAAACTTGCCGAGACGGCCACCGCCTACCTGAAGAAGGGTACCCTTGTGCTCGTTGAAGGCCGCCTGGCAATCCGCTCGTACGAGTCGAAAGGTGGCGAGAAGCACAAGGCCGCGGAGGTCGTCTTGGCCTCCATGCAGATGCTCGAGCACACGAGGTCTAACGGAAGCGCCCGCGAGGCCGGCGCACCGCCCACAAACGAACTCGAGGCGCTGACCTAGGGTCGGTTCAACACCGCTTTACCTCAGAGGGCACGTCGTGATGGCGATGCGAGGAAATATATGATTCTCCGGCAAGAGCGGTCGTCGGTGTAACGTCCTACTTTGCTGAGGCTTCGTTTAGGGCGGCGGGGATGCGCAAATAAAATCGCGCGCCGCCGAGCGGGGAATCGTTGACCTCGACGCGGCCACCGGCACGCTCTAGGAGCCGCCGAACGACTGCCAGACCAAGGCCCGTTCCGCTTGTGGTCGAGGTGCTTCCACGGTACGCCAGAGTGAAAATCGCCGACCGTTCGTCTGCCGGAACGCCGGGCCCGTCGTCGTCGACGGCGATTTGCACTTGCCCGTTTTCCAACAGGGTCGACGCGACATAAACGCGACCGGCTTCACGCCCGTGCTTGACCGCATTCTCCAGAACGTTAATCAGGATCTGAGTCAACTGATCAGGTGGGAGCAAAATCGAGCCGCCTTCGCATCCTAACTGCGAAATGACGGTTCGCCGCGCCGCCGCTATCGGCGCGACCGCGTTCAGCGCCGCCGCGAGGGCCGCTTGGAGGTCGGCGCGCGGCGCCTCCTCTGCGGGGATTCCTGGATCGAGTGACGAGGCATCGAACAATCCGTCCAGCAACCGACTCATTCGCAGCGCCTCCGCACGCGCCGTCTCGAGGAATCGTTGTGTGGTTTCCCGGTCGAGCTGGTCTTCGATCAACGTTTCCAAGTAGCCGCGAACCGAAGTGAGCGGCGTTCGCAGCTCGTGCGCGAGCGTCGCGAAGAACGAAAGATGCAAGCGCTCGCGAGCGCCACGCGCGAGTGCTTCCTCAACCACCCGCGAAACGTCGACGTCTCGCGACGAAACGGGGACGATCGTCCAACCGGTTGCGAACGGCAAACCGGTTTGTGCCTCCATCGCTGTGGCCAAGCGGGCCAAGGCCGTTCGGCACTCGCTCGCATCGGGAAGGCCGCCTCCGGCGCGAACCGGCGCAATTAGTGCGGCCAGGAAATCGCCGCAGTCTCGATCGTGCGCAATCACATCGTCGCTGCGTAGCGTTCGCGCCGCCGTCTCGACGAACGCGCGCAAACAACGGCGTTCGAGGTGGTGCGCCGCGCGACGACCGCTGCGCGACGCGACCTGCTCGAGTTCTCGTGCTCGAAGCACGAGGATCGGCGCCGAGCGGCGTTCGACTTCAGCCTCTACGCGACGCACGAACTGCTTGACGCGCCAGACCTCGCGCAGTTGGCTAGGCCGGCGAAAACTTGTATCCGTAGCCATGTAACGCTTGGAAGCACTCGGCGAGGCCGTGACCTTCGACGAGTTTCTGACGTAGCCGCCGGATGTGCACGTCCACGGTGCGGTCGTCGCCATCGAAGTCGTAACCCCAAACCTGTCGTAGCAACGCTTCACGCGACATCGCGATTCCTACATTTTCCGCTAGAGCGCGCAACAATTGGTACTCACGCGGTTTCAGTCCGATGTCGACCCCGTCGATCCGCGCCTCGCGAGCCGCTTCATGAATCTCGAGTCGCCCGAAGCGGAGCACACGGGGTCCTGGGACGTACCGTGCCCCGGCCCGCCGAAGGACAACCCGAACCCGCGCCACGACTTCGCGCGGCGAAAACGGTTTAGCGATATAATCGTCAGCTCCGAGCTCCAGGCCGACGACTCGATCGATTTCGTCGGCACGCGCGGTCAACATGATGACCGGCGTCTGACGACCCTCGCGCCGGAGCGTGCGCGTAATCTCGAACCCGTCGACTCCGGGCAAGCCGACGTCGAGCACGATGAGATCCGTCCCGTCCCGCGCAATGCGCAGCGCCGTCGCTCCGTCAGGGGCTTCGATGGGGGCAAATCCGTCGCGAGCCAGATGGTGAACGACGATTTCGCGGATCGGTCCATCGTCTTCGGCGACGAGGATACGCGGCGCGCCCATGGTTCCCTCCCACCCCGTTTGGGCCGCACCCCGTTCGCATGCGAGGTTCGGTAACCTTGTGGAAAAGTTCTCGTAACAATCGATCCCGATAATCGGCGGACGTATGGAAAGCGAGGCCGCCGATCGGGAAGGGCTCTTTGCCAACTATCGCCATCTCTGCCGGCGGGGCGCGCGCAAATTTCTGCGCCATGGCCTGGAGCGAGCCGACCTCGAACAAGTCGCCGCCATCGGCTTGATCAAGGCCCGCGATCGCTATAACGAACGCCTCGGCATTCCGTTTGCGGCCTATGCGTGGCGAATGATTTTGAGCGAGCTAGGGCATCACGTGCGCGCCCACGAGCACCTGGTGCGCCCTCCGCGCAAACTGCAGGCGCTCGAACGACGCTATTGGGCGGAGTGGGAGCGCTTGTGCTCGACGCTCGAGCGTGAGCCCGCCGATGCGGAGCTCGCCAACGCCATGGAGACCACGAGGCAGATCGTCGGCGAAATCCGGCGGTTTCGCCTGCGGCTGCAAGGGCCGCGCCCTGACGATACGGAGTTCCTCGACGCGTCGTCACCCTCACGGGCCGCTACTCCTGTGCTCGACACCGAAGAACTCTTCTGCCTGCGTCAGGGACTCGCGGCGCTCTCGACGCTCGAACGCCGGGTCGTGATCGGCACGTACTGGTGCGAGCTCCCGCGCGCAGTGCTGGCCCGAAAGCTCGGCGTCTGTCCGAATGCAATCGCCCGTCTTCATGCCAAAGCAGTGCGACGGTTGCGCGAGTACTGCGTCGCAGGGCGATGACCGACGCGCCCGAGTTCGGAGCGTCGGCGGCCTAGCGCACCGGGGCCGCGTCTGGCGAGCGTGTGCGGCCAGAGAAACATCAACCTTTCGCGCCCGAGGCGCTCGCCGTTGNNGGACCCATCAACGGCGAGCGCCTTGGGCGCGAAAGGAGACCTCAACGATGGCTGAGCTTCACACAATCAAGGACGAGCGCACAATATATTGCCGCATCGCGATGAAGGCGAACGGCGGCGAATGGAATCCCGTCACCGGCACGTGGATGTTTCGCACCGTGAGTGAACACGCGAACGCGCTCTGCGAGTTGTACCGGGCGACCCGCCTCAGCGTCGCCATGCGCGAAGCACTGCTCTCGATGATCGTCGATGGAACGGGCGCGCTGGCCTGGGGCTTCGATCCCGCGGAGCGTCCTCTGGCGATCGACACCCTGGACCGGAACGACGCTGCGAAGCTGCTCGCCGCGGGTTCCGCTGCCCGGCGTGTCCTCGGCGTTCANNCCGCACTCCCGACTCCACACCACACACGAGAGCCCGCCTGGCAGCGGGCTCTTCGCTTTTCTTGGAGGCAACCGATGGCAACCTCACTCCAGACGCTCGTCTACGATATCGCGGAGCGAATACCCCAAACTCGTCTCGCGACGCGCTCCCTGCGCGACGACGAGATCCGCGCGATCGCGGATGCATTGTATCGTGGCGACAATCCGCTGCGTTTCGAGAGCGTGCGCCAGGCCGCCCTGATGTTCGAGCGCGTCGGTTACAGCATCTTGAGATCGCCCATTTCGCCGGCTCCGACAACGTCTCGAATCACCGTCGGCCGGCTCGTCGTCGACCGCGCGGGCCGCCAGGTCCACTACGACGGCCGCGAAGTCGCGCTGAAAACGCGCGAGTTCGATCTGCTCGACGTGCTCGCGCGTCACCAGGGCCAGGTCTTCACGCGCCTGCAGCTCCTCGAACTCGCCTGGCCACAAAACTTCGACGGCGGCGACCGGACCGTCGACGTGCACATCCGGCGCCTGCGGCGCAGCCTCGGCGAGCCGCAGCACCGCCCAAAGCTGATCCTGACCGTCCACGGGATCGGCTACAAGCTCGCCGCACCGCGAGGCCTCAATCGCACCTGAGGGCGCGGCAATCACCAGCGCGCGCCGCGCGGTGCCGGGTTCGGCGACCGATGCGGCGCGCTCCCATTCTACTGAAATAGGAGATACCAATGACGCGCAAGCGCAAGCCAGGGAAGAACGGACGATCGATCAGCAACGTCGATCTGCCGCCGGACCTCGATGAGGACGTATGCCTGTACGGCGACGTCGAACCGTTCGACGTCGACCCTACCCGCGGTACTTGCCATGACTGCGGCGGGGAATTCAAACTCCGCGACGGCGTGCAGCCCGCCGACTACGGGACGACCGATGATCCCGGGGACGATCAATCCTCTGGAGGCGAGGACTCCAATGCTCGCGAGGACGGGCCGAGCGACGCCGGCGGTGACGTTCGATGATGAAGAAGGATGCGGTGCCTTTCAAGGGCCGGACTCACGCCATTCCCGGGATCAGCCGTACCTTTGTACGCGCTGCCTACGAACTCGCGATTCGGCGCGCGGGACGAGACGCTCATCGTAGCGATTGCCGACTCGAAGCCACGGAGTGCGCGATCTGTCGCGAACACGCCGGCCGCATTTCCGAGGCCAAGGCTGCGCTACGCCGCGATCCTGCCGTCTGAGCTACGGTACGACAAGCCGCGCGCGGGTCGGTTCCCTTTAGTCGCCCTGATCGAGCGCCTGCGGCGCAGTTGCCGTGCCAAGGATCTGCGCAAGACCGTCTCCGGACAGCACCAACCGTCCTCTCTCGAACCGGTAGTCGACAACTGCAGCGCCTGCCGCTTCAGTAAGCTTGAGTTTGCCCGAGGCGATCACCTCGTACTGTCCGGTCGATGCGCTTTGCGGATGCCAGCCCGCCGCGCCGAGCGCGTCGATGGTCGTGATCGTCAACGCGTTCTTGGAAAAGAACTCGATCGATACGATCGCAGGTCGCTCCGCGGCGCGATGGTGATTCGTCCACCTGCCGATGAGCGCATCTTGCCCTGCGCCAAGAGTGCAACTGACCATCGCGAGCAGCGCCGCCAGGGGCGAAGCGCGCAGCGCAACGAGCCTCACGTTCGCCGTGCGCCCGACGGTGTGGGCGACGTGGCACCGGTCGACCGTGCCGGCGTCGGAGACCCGGCTTTGCGGCGCCTCGTGCGTCGTATGCCTTCTTGCTCGCGATGCCGCCGGATCGCCGCGCGAAGGGTGCTTGACTTGATTGGGTAGCCGCTCTCGCTGATTTGTTTGGCGATCTCGACGTAGGTGCAGCCGCGCTCTTGGGCGGCTCGTATCTTGGCTTCGATTTGTGCGATCAGCAGCTGCAGCTCGTGGCGTGACGTCGGCATGGGCGGCATCGTCTCAAGCCCGCTGGCGATCTTGGCGACCAGTTCGTCGGATAACATTTCCCTTCCCCCACTCTCCTCATGGCCTCCAGATATTATTATTGACTTTCTTCTGGATGTTGTTATGATTGTAGCATGCGGAATCAAGGGGCGTATCGGGTGCGTAGCGGGCGGCCGGTGTTTCTTTTNNGGCGGGGTCGCTTCGCTCAGCCCGCAATGCGAGATCCTGGCGTGGGGGTCGCTTCCCTCAGCCCGACGCCAGGACCATTGGCGTGCGATGAGCACGACGCGCGAAGGAGCGACTCGCAGTGAACGGCTTTATGTGCGCCTCACGGCAGACGAAGCGGCGCACGTTGCCGATCTCGCCGGCGCGCGAGGGTTGAGACTATCGGACTTCGTCCGCGCCGCCGTGTTGCGGGGCATGGGCGGCCGGCCGCTCTTTGAGCGCCGTGTCATGCCAATTGATACGGCCAGCGCGGTACGGCAGTTGGGTGCGATCGCCGCCGATCTGAGCCGGCTCGTTAAGGTCGCGCAAGCTAACGGGGCGATTCGTCAGGACGTACTCGACGCGTGTCTTGCCGAGGTGCGCGCCGCCGTTGTGGCCTTTCGTCCATGATCACGAAATCCGTTCCCGCGCGGGCGCGCACGCGCACCTTTGCGATCGGCATCGACTACGTCACCGACCACACGCACCAGCGTGCCGTGGCTGCCGCTGGGGTCGCGTTTGAGGGTGGCGTTACCTATGCAACCGCACCCGAGAAGGCGGCCTGGATTCACTTGCGGGGCGTCATGTCACTCGAAACGGCGGCGCTTGAGATGGAAGCGACTGCGGCGCTCTCCGCGCGCTGCCGCGACCCGGTCTACCACCTGATCATCGCGTACGCGAAACACGAACGGCCGACGCGCGAGCAGGTCGTCAGCGATGCGGAACGGCTGCTCGCGGCGATCGGGATGGAAGATCACCAGTATATCCTCGCCGCGCATCGGGACACCGATG
>PLDY01000043.1 GCA_003136895.1 Candidatus Erabacter solicola
TACGAGTGCGAAGCCCGCGACACCAAGCTCGGGCCCGAGGAGATCACGCGCGACATCCCCAACGTCGGCGAAGATTCGCTCAAAGATCTCGACGAGAACGGCATCATCCGTATCGGCGCCGAGGTCCGTCCCGAAGATATCCTGGTCGGTAAAGTCACCCCTAAGGGCGAGACCGAGCTGACGGCTGAAGAGCGCTTGCTTCGCGCGATCTTCGGCGAGAAGTCGCGCGAAGTGCGCGACACCTCGCTGAAAGTTCCGCACGGTGAGAAGGGCAAGATCATCGACGTGAAGATGTTCTCGCGCGATAACGGCGACGAACTGTCGCCGGGCGTGAGCCATCTCGTGCGCGTCTACGTCGCGCAGAAGCGCAAGATTCTGCAAGGCGACAAGATGGCCGGCCGTCACGGCAACAAGGGCGTCATTGCGAAGGTGCTGCCTGAAGAAGATATGCCGTACATGGAAGACGGCACGCCGGTCGATATCGTGCTCAACCCGCTGGGCGTTCCGTCGCGCATGAATCTCGGACAGATCATGGAGACGCACCTCGGCTGGGCAGCCAAGATGCTCGGCATGCAGATCGCTACGCCCGTCTTCGACGGCGCGCACGCGGAAGATATCTCCGAGTGGCTGCAAGACGCGGGTCTTCCTCCCGACGGCAAGACCTGGTTGCGCGACGGGCGCACGGGCGAACGGTTCAATCGGCCGATTACGGTCGGCTACATCTACATGCTCAAGCTCGCGCACTTAGTCGACGACAAAATCCACGCGCGTTCGACCGGTCCGTACTCGATGATCACCCAGCAACCGCTGGGCGGTAAGGCGCAGTTCGGCGGCCAGCGCTTCGGCGAAATGGAAGTCTGGGCNNTGGGCGCTCGAGGCCTACGGCGCCGCGTACACGCTGCAAGAGTTATTGACGGTGAAATCCGACGACGTGGTCGGACGCGTCAAGACCTATGAAGCGATCGTCAAGGGCGAGAACGTGATGGAACCGGGCGTTCCCGAATCGTTCAAGGTCTTGATCAAGGAACTCCAATCGCTCGCGCTCGACGTGAAAGTCTTGACCGAGAATCGCGAAGAGATCGAGATCAAGATCGCCGACGACGACATGACCGAGACCGCCAAAGATATCGGTCTGCTCGTCGGTGACGAAGATCCGCGCATGGCGCAAACCGCGGCAGCGCAACGCGAAGCCGAACAAGCACGTTTGGCTGCAGCTGCGGCTGCGGCCGCGGGTTTGGCCGATGGCGCGGTCGTGGCGGACGAAGAGATCGAAGAAGACGAAGAAGCCGAAGCGAGCGATGAAGAAGTCGCAGCTGCAACGGCATCGACGCGCAACGTGCTGACGCCGGCGCCGGAGTTAGACGATGTCGGCCTCGGCCGCATCGGCGGACTCGGCGAGGACGTGATCGATGCAGACGTTGTCGAAGAAGTCGTCGTCGAAGAGGAAGATCCGAACGAAGGCTATCAGCTCGAAGAAGAAGAGGAAGAGCTGGAAAAGGAAGAACAGGAAGAGGAAGCCTCTCCGCTCGGCGTCGAGGAAGATTACTAGCAACTGACGCTCGCAACACGCGCTGCGTTACGGTAGAACTGAGCGAAGAGAGGCAATCTTCCCTGGAGGGGGTTCTCGGAAACGAGAGCCCCTTCGACGTCTATCGGCCGTTCGTTTGTTGACTCGCATCGTTTTCGAGGAAAGCAACAAGGCTAACCGAACGGCCTGGAGATGATCGCAGTGTGGACTGCACTTCGTTTGAGACTCGATCGCGCGCTTAGTGCCGCTGCGTCTCGCCGTAACCCGACGCTTCTGCGGCTGATGTTGTGCTGCGCTGCGCTTAACGTAGCCCTCGCGGCGGTTTTATCCGCTCGGAATCATGCGCCATCGCCCGGAGAGCTGGCAATGACGGTCTCGATAGTCGCCCTAAGCATTGCTGGCGGCGGGATAGCAGTGCTGATCCTAGTCTGGCGACCGCGCACCTCGGAACCGATTTGAACGCCGTACCGAATTGAGGTCGAGCATGGATCGCTCGCGACTCAAATTCATTCTGTTCCTGTTCGTCGGGATCGTCGTCGTGGTCGCGGCGTTTGGCCTTATCGACACACGCTATACCTTGGCAGTGCGACTGTGGGCCGAGTCCCCACTCGTCCTAACCGGCTTGTTGGTCAGCGGCGTCATGTGGACGTTCTTCGGGAGAAGACTGCTCCGCGTCTAGGTTATGGTTCGACTAGCGCGGCAACGATCGCGGCGACGCGGTCGACGATATCGTCCGGAAGGGTGCCGACGCGTTCGGCTTTGCGTGCGATCCAGTCAACGCTTTTCACGTGATCGGCAAGCACTGCGCCGAGACGATAACGTATCGTCGTCGGAACCTCGAACGGGTAACCTTTGACTTTCGTCGTTAAGGGGCAGACCAAGGCGAGTCCGGATTTTTTGTTATAATTCTGCCGCGAAAGCACGAGGACGGGGCGTCGGCCGGCCTGTTCGTGGCCGGCTTGTGGATTCAGATCGAGCAGCGCGACCTCGCCACGTTGTGGAACGTAGCGGCTCAAATCAATTCGCGGCCGACGGGGGCAACGTCGAAAGAGCGATCCGGGCGTGTTTCCGGAGTGATCGCCTCGATCATGGCCTCAAGGTCAACCTTATGCGCCCGCTCGAGTACGAGGCTGCGGCCTCGCGTTGTGATCGCGACAGGATCGCCTTCGCCGAGGTCGATCGAGTCGAGTGCAGCTTTCGGGATTCGGATAGCAAGGCTGTTTCCCCAGCGTGCAATTCGCGAGGCCATAGTGTCTACATTGTAGATACCGGGGGTATCGATTGTCAAATCCGACTCGGTCATGACCCGCTCTGTGCCCGCCTTGGTCATCAAGGGAGTAAGGCAAGCGAGCTCATAGGCTCATTTTTCTTGACCGGGCCTCCTGTGGGTGATAAAATAACTGCCTGTGCCCTGCGCGGAATAGGCCGGATTTCAGGGACCGACCGGGAGGTCGGGCTCCGTTTGCTTTTTGTGCGTCTCCGTGTGGTTGTGGGCACCTCGGCTGAGGAATTGAATTGAACCTTCTCGACGTCAATAACTTCGATGCGATGCGGATCGGGCTGGCCAGTCCCGAACAGATTCGAGCTTGGTCGTTCGGCGAAGTCAAGAAACCCGAGACGATCAACTATCGCACGTTGAAGCCCGAACGCGACGGACTTTTCTGCGAGAAGATTTTTGGGCCGACCAAAGACTGGGAATGCCACTGCGGCAAGTACAAGCGCATCCGCTTCAAGGGCATGATCTGCGATCGCTGCGGCGTNNTGCTCGACATGTCGCCGCGCCAGCTCGAGAAGGTCATCTATTTCGCGGCCTACATCGTCATCGATGCCGGCAACACGCCGCTGACCAAACGCGAGATCCTGACCGAACAGAAGTACCGCGAAGCGCGCGAGAAGTACGGCAACGCCTTCAAGGCGGGTATGGGCGCCGAAGCGATCCGCGAACTGCTGCGCGATCTCAACTTGCGCAAACTGCAAGAAGACCTGCGTCGCGAGTTCAAAGAGACGACCGGCCAGAAGCGCGTCAAGGCGATCAAGCGTCTCGAAGTCGTCGAAGCGTTCCTGAACTCCGGCAACAAGCCCGAATGGATGATCCTTTCGGCGGTTCCCGTGATCGCGCCCGAACTGCGCCCGATGGTCCAGCTCGACGGTGGCCGCTTCGCCACNNCGCACCCGAGATCATCATCAAGAACGAAAAGCGCATGCTGCAGGAAGCAGTCGACGCGCTGATCGATAACGGCCGCCGCGGACGCCCGGTGACCGGTCCCAACAACCGTCCGCTCAAATCGCTCTCGGATATTCTCAAGGGCAAGCAGGGCCGCTTCCGTCAGAATCTTCTCGGCAAGCGCGTCGACTACTC
>PLDY01000172.1 GCA_003136895.1 Candidatus Erabacter solicola
CCTTATAAGAGAGATATAAGATCTACGTCTCGACACGCTTGCCGAAGAGATCGATCTGCTCGACCTTCGGCGGCGGCGGTCCGGCGTTCTTCAGTTCGTCCAGTTTGCTCCGAACCGCCTTGAGGTCGTCCCATACCAGGCGCTTGACCGCCGTCAACTCGCCGCCGGTCTGGCGCAAGAGATAGGCCGGATGAAAGGTCGCGATCAACGGAATGCCGCGCGGCCCCTCGAACCAGCGCCCGCGCTGCTTGCTGATCGAAAATGCCGGACCGAGAAACGACTTCGCCGCCGGTGCGCCGAGCGCGAGGATGATGCTGGGATTCACGATCTCGATTTGCTCGTCCAAATAAGGGCGGCAATTGGTCATCTCGGCGGGATCCGGCGCGCGATTGCGCAGCTTGACGCCGTCGTCGAAGGTCGGGCGACACTTCACCGTGTTACAGATGAAGACGCTGTCGCGCGGCAAGCCGATCGCGAGCAGCATGCGATCCAATAATTCGCCGGCCCGACCGACGAAGGGGCGTCCCAGTTTATCCTCGGTTTCGCCCGGGCCTTCGCCGATCACCATGAGATCGGCGCAAGCATCGCCTTCACCGTAGACGCTGTTGAGCCGCGTGCTGCCGATCGCACACTTGCGGCAACGTTCGACGAGCGCGCCGGCATTGGCCATGCGTTGCTCGCGGGCGGCGCGCTCCGCGACACTCATCGCTGCAGGACTCGCCGCAGCGCGAATCCCGCAGCCACTACGACGGCGGCGTACAAGAAGTAGCGCGCGACCAACGCGGCAACTAAACTCCCGTACCAAACTCGACCGTGATGCTTGAGCCAGTAGGCGCGGCGCGAACGCTGCTTGCGGCGTTCGACATTATACAATCCGCGTGCGCTGCCCATGCCTTCGTGCACCGCGGCGCTCGACGGCACGTACCACGTCTCCCAGCCCGCCGCCGCGGCGCGCTTGGCGAAATCCACCTCCTCGTGATAGAGGAAGAACCGTTCGTCGAACGGGCCGATCTCCGCCAAGAGCTTTCGCCGAATCACCATCGCGGCGCCAATCACGAGATCGACGCGCCGCTCGCTCTCGTAATCCCAAGCACGCAGCTTTGCGCCGTTGGCGAAGCGGCGCAACACTGGCCACTCGCCCCACGCGCTCGAGCGCAAGAATGCTCCGCTCCATGAGTCGAACTCGCCGCACGACTCTTGCACGCTGCCGTCGAGGTTGTAGATGCGTGAGCCCGCGATTCCGCAGCGTGGATGCGCTTCCAAAAAGGCGACGATCTCGACGAGCGCCCCCTGGCGCACCTCCGCGTCGGGGTTAAGGAGGTAGACGAACGGCGAGTCCGTCGCGGCAAACGCGCGATTGCAAGCCGCCGCGAAGCCGAGGTTCGCAGCGTTTTCGACGATCGCCAGTCGATCGCCGTAACGCTGGCGCAGAAACTCGACGCTCCCGTCGCTCGAGCCATTGTCCGAGACGACGACGCGCGCAAATTGTGGGTCGGCCCGCACCTCGGCGAGCGCGAAGACCGAATCGAGTGCGATCGTGATCTTGTCCTTGTCGTTCCAGCAGACGACGACGACGTCGATTACTGCCATCGCGAGCGCTGCTGAAGATACGGCCAGATGAACGAATCGATCTCGCCGTCGAGCACCGCCGCAACGTTGCCGGTTTCAACGCCCGTGCGATTATCTTTAACCAAGGTGTATGGCTGCAGCACGTACGAGCGAATCTGCGAACCCCATTCGTTGGCGCGTCGCTCGCCGCGCAGTTCGGTCAATTTCGCGGCGCGCTCCTCGATCTCGCGCTGCACGAGTTTCGCGCGCAGGATATTCATCGCAACCTCACGGTTTTGGATCTGCGAACGCTCCTGCTGTGAGGCGACGATCAGACCGCTCGGCAAATGGATGATCCGGATCGCCGATTCGGTCTTGTTCACGTACTGACCGCCGGCGCCACCCGACTTGAACGTCTCGATCCGAAGGTCTTCGGGTTTGATATCAATCGCGATCTTCTCGTCGCTCGCGATCTCAGGCACCACGTCGACCGAAGCGAACGACGTATGCCGCCGATGCTGCTGGTCGAAGGGCGAGATCCGAACGAGCCGGTGCACGCCCCGTTCGCTCTCGAGCATGCCGTACGCGTTCTGGCCGTGCACGAAGAACGTGATCGATTTGAGGCCCGCTTCTTCCGCCGGCGACTCTTCGGCGACGTGCGTGCCGAACGCATGGGACTCGGCCCAGCGCAGGTACATCCGCGCCAGCATCTGCGTCCAGTCGGCTGCATCGATGCCGCCGGCCCCAGCGTGAATCGAGACGATCGCCCCGTGCCCGTCGTACTCGCGATCGAAGTTCGCGGCCATCTCGAGGGCATCCACACGCGCCTCCGCGCCCGCGAATAGCCGTTCGACCTCATCGGCCGCGCCCTGCTCGTCGCCGAGCACGTCGAGTGTCTCGCGCGCCTCATCGAGCGCACGCTGGACACCCGCGATCTCGTCTGTCTCCTCGCGAAGATCGGCCAGTTCTTTCATGGTCTTCTGCGCGGCGGCAGCGTCGTTCCAGAAGTTTTCGGCGTGGCTACGCCGCTCGAGTTCGGCTACGGTCCGATGCTTGCGATCGTAGTCAAAGCCTCACCTTAAGCGCGTCCAAACGCTCCGTCAGGCGTGCCAATGTGGTCAACTGCGAATCGCTCATGCCGTTTATGCTACCACGCAGGCCTGCCATTTCCTTATCAGATCAAGGCGCGAGGCGCTCGATGCTGTTTCCGATGCGGTTGGTGAACCAGAGATTGTTATCGCGGCCTGTGATGATCGTGTTAAAGTCACTGAACAAAGTCACCGAAGTCGGAAAGCTCGTTATCGATCCGGCCGTTGTGATTCGGCCGATCGCATTCTGCTCCAGAAACCACAGAGCTCCGTCTGGTCCCGCAGCAATTGCAGCTGGAGCGGCATTCGCGCCTGGTATCGAGTATTCGGTGAAAGCGCCGGCAGTCGTTATCCGGCCAATCTTACTGCCGTAAAACTCGGTAAACCAGAGCGCACCGTCGGGACCGGGAGCGATTGACATCGGGAAGCTGTCGGCCGTTGGAATCACAAATTCCGTCATCGTGCCGCCAGTGGTGATTCGTCCGATCTGACTGTCCCCAAATTCAGTATCAGATTTGGGTCGCATTACCCCGAGCGTGATTGCGCCCGGATTAGCATTGGAATTGTGGAGCGGATACTCCGTTACCGAACCGGTGACGGTGATTCTGCCGATCGACTCTGCGTTTTGCTGCGTGAACCATAGTGCTCCGTCAGGTCCCGCAACGATTCCATTGGGCTGACTTCCTGCTAGCGGCAGTTTGTATTCGGTAAAGGTGCCCGCGGTACTGAGTCGTCCAATCTGGTTAGCGTCGAGTTCGGTGAACCAAAGCGCACCATCCGGGCCGAGCGTTATGGAATCCGGACCGCAAGATGCCGTTGGAATTTGAAAAGCCGTGATCGCGCCGGCCGTCGTGATTCTACCGATTGCATTACCGTCGAATGCCGCAAACCACAGAGCACCGTCCGGGCCGTTCGTCATGGCGACCGGACCGCTCTCCGCAGTAGCCAATAGAAACACAGCCGGTTGCGCGGGAAGGGACGGGGGAAGAGCGTTGCTCCCACTTCCCCCGCTGCAGGCGTTGACGGCGAACGGAAAGATCGCGAGCACCGCGGCCGCGATGAACCTATTATAATTTGATGGTGCCAACGTCACCGTCTCACCTTGTCACGCTAGAATAAAGCGCCTACCGCTAGTTCTTTTGCAGCCTCTGATGTATCCGCGTCCTTTCCGCCTTTAACGCGCTTGATGGAGCAGTGTACTTGTTCGCGGTCGTATATTTGTCATGCAGCCTGTAGCGGCCGGATTGCCTGTCATACACGTACGTATCGATCGTGAATTTGTGCGCGCAGAAATGGCACTCATCGCTTCCCCATATAAACTCCGCGGTTACGAATATGAGAGCATTCGGTACCGCGGCGTCCCGCCAAAAATCATAAGAACTATCTTCTTTGAGCGATAACTGGCTGGGGAAGAGATCGCCGAGTGCTCCTTGATTGTCAAGGAGAGCCAGAGCCATTTGGCTTCCGCTTCCCCCCGCGCTAGAAACCGCGCTGAAAAGTACAACCTGCATTCCCGGCGCGATCGTGACGATAGTTGCCTTGGGAACTAACCTGAAAGGCGGGTCGTGTGAGGGGGGCGCGTAGCACCTTCGCGCCCCTTGCGTCGTGATGCAAACCGATGCGGGTCCCGCATTCGGGGTCACAATCTGTACGACCGGACCGGCCGCGGACGCCGTCATCGGCCTCGCGGTCAAAGACGACAGTAGGGCAACGACGCCTGCGATCGCGGCGGCTACGATTCTCAAATGCATGGTTCGCATCAAACATTTCCTCCTGGCGCTGTCGACTTAACCGGCGGAACGCCGAATTCATTGCGCAAACCCCTGTCCCATCAGGCTTTTCTGCCGTACGCATGAGTCGCTCGCCTTTGCCGGGGCCGGCGCCGTGCACCCGTCTTCGGCGTGACCGAGGCCTCAGGAAGGCGGCGGTAACCTAAGCAAACCGACCCTCGACGAGGCCCGCAGGAGGTTTTCCTCTGGGGCTTCAGCGCGAAAGCCCGCGGAATACTTAATGTTCCTCGGGCTTTCGCGTGTATTATCATGCGGGTGAAAGTCGCGTGTTATCGCGTACCGCTATTATCCCGCTGGTGCTCCGATCGTGTCAAGTTTCAGATGAAGACACCGGCGTCGACACGCAAGAGTTCTGCCAGCTTCCTCGCTTGAGCCTTGCTGATCTGCCGCCGTCTATTGAGGATTGACGACGCGGCCGCCCGATCTCCGAGTGCCTTCGCAACCTGAGCTTGCGTCACGTTCTTGAGTTGCATGAGTTCGCGCAATGCATCGACGGCATCCAACTTCGGCCACCGATCGACTCCCACAGAGCGCTCGTAATCAGCAACGAGCGCACAGAGAATGCGGTAGTACTCCGTTTCAGCCCGGGTCCGTGCTTTGCCGCAAATCGCAAGCTCTTCGATCTCGCGCATTGCTCTATAGTAAGCAGCTTTGGTTCGGATAGCGTGCGGACGACGCTCGCGCAGGAGCTCTGCGTACTCGCGTTCTGCAGCAGCAGTCACTTCCAAGCCCCCTTGTCGTATTCTGCATGGGTGAGAAAATCTCGAACCACGACGATTTGCTCCGCGTAGTCCACCACAGCGATTAGCCGATAGGTGTTGCCACGTATATTGAAGATCGTGAACGGTCGGACGTAATCGGCGGAGGGAATGTCGGCCTTGAGTTCGACGAGGTTGGACCACTTAGCGGCAGTCACGCTGACACGCCACACCGCGATAGCATTCGCGGCGTCGGCATGCTTAAGGGCTGCTTTCTGGAGAACGACCTGCCCGAGAACTTGCACCCGAAACGCCCCTCCCTCCTGATGTTAGCATTTTGCCACTATGTTGTCAATATGCATACAACCATCGGACCTCTACCTACCGCGGTCAAATGAGCGCTCTCGACACGCGGGCTTCCGCACAAGCGGACCCTGCGGCCCGCTGCGTCGAACTGCGACGCATCTATGAGCTCGTTCTTATTCTGGCTTCCCGCCTGGGCCCTGCTTCTAATTTTCATCCTGGGCAGCGCGGCGATCGGCATCACGTTGCACCTGTCGTTCAGGCGTCTGCCGCTCTTGAAAGGACTGCGTTCGCATCTGGACGATCGCAACGAACTCGTTGGATACGCCTTTAACGCTTCGGGTGTCATTTACGCGGTTGTCTTGGCCTTCGTCGTTGTGACGGGATGGTCCCAATCCGACCAGACGTCCGAAACGTCGGTGCAAGAGCAGAGTTATCTCAGCGACCTCTTCGAAACGGTTGACGGCTATCCACCACGCCTTGCCGAAATCGTGAATCAGATGAAGCGGCAGATGCGGCTCTACTCCTATTCCATCATCGGCGAATGGAATGAGATGCAATCGCAAAGGAAACTAGCGCAGCCCAGCGAGCTTAGTGTCGGTCCCGGTCAGAACTGCGAAAACTCCACTCTAGAGAATTCGGCCGGCGCGAACCTTGCGGCTCGCTGCCTGAGGTACTTTGTGAGTGGGGTGGCGCCTCAAAATCTGAAAGAGCAAGTCGTCTACGAAGAGAGTATGCGACTATTGGCAGGCTTCAATGAAAGTCGTCAGCACCGGCGATATCGTTACGCCCAGCACCTCCATCCTATCATGTGGTTGTCCCTGGCTTTGGGCGGGGTGATCATGGTCATTTTCATCGCGATGTTGTCGGTCAAAGGCTCAACTGGAGAACTTTTCATCACCGCAGCCCTCTGCGCCATGATCGGTATGATGCTGGCCCTCACGATGGTGTTTGATTATCCGTTTAACGAGATGGCAAATCAGGAACGCGATCAGTGGAGCAATGTAGCGCGGTCATTTAGCAAAGAGTGCGCGCACGCGAGTATTTCTAAAGGCGAACTCCTCCAACTGCGCGGAGAACTCACGGACCTTTGCCGGTANNGGGGCGGAGCACGGCAGGAGCACGCTCAGATCATAGAGCAATACACCGCCCCACCTTCCGACTTCTGACGAGGTTTCGAGCATGCGTTTTGTTGGAGCCCTGGCCTGTTTTGTATTCGCGATTTCGACAAGTGCGCCGGCGCGAGCCGACTTCATTACGATTCCGTCAAAGCAGACGACGGCCGGTTCTCCCATTTTCATCACGCAAACATCGGTCTTCGTCGATCCGAACAATGCGAGTTCATTTCGCACGTGCGTGAGCTTCAAGAACATCGCTCAGAAGCCGGCAAGCTTCGTGACGTTCACTTTCAGATTTGACGATATGCTCGGGAGCCCGATTGCCGAGCAAATCCTGCACCGCAGTGGTTCCTTCGGTCCGGGGATCGTCATTGAAGGCAAGATGACGGCATTGGGCGGCAACTCGGATTCGTTCAACAACTGCGTCAATGTGTCGATGACGAGCTTGCAACCGGCCCTGGAAACCGTCGGCGTAACCGAAGTCCGCTTCGAGGATGGAACGACCTGGAAGAAGGGCGATCCGATGCCGGGCGCTCAGCCGGGGAACCAACCCGGGGGCGGCGGTCCCGGAAACTTAGCGGTGAACGTGAATGGCGCGACCGGCGCCGGTATCGACCTCTCGAGCGCCGGCGGAACGTTCGGAACCATTGCGTGGGTGCCTGGATCGCGCAGACTGATCGCTTCGGACCTCGACGAACAGAACCAAACCGATGCCGACTACGGGGCCCTCTCCAAGTGTAATGCGCTCAACGGCGGCGGCACTGCCTGTAAGGTCGTCGTGCGAATGTTCGGCCCTCAAAATAGATGCGGCGCACTCGCGCTAGATGACGCCAATGTCAAAGGCGCTTCGGCCCGCGGCTCGAACTCGAACGACACGATTAAAGCGGCGCAGGAGGCGTTGGTAAAGATCGGTGGCACGCTCGCAGCCAACAGCATCGTGACCGTCGTCTGCAATACGAAGTGAGAACTACTTCGTAACCCTGCCGGAAACGACCGAACGAAAGTCGCCGCTCGGCTGAGACGCGCGGCGGCTTCGGTACACAGGGGTTTTCTACGTTAGGATGTCGGGCCTAGTTGTGGTTGCGCCCGTTGTTCTGGTTGCGTCCGTTGTTTTGATTGCGACCATTGTATTGGTTGCGTCCGTTGTCTTGGTTGCGACCGTTGTACTGGTTGACGCCGTTGTACTGGTTGACGCCGTTGTACCGGTTTTGCGCG
>PLDY01000148.1 GCA_003136895.1 Candidatus Erabacter solicola
GAGGAAGACAACATTAACTCGAGTGCGTTGCTCCGATACCTCGCAGCAGACGGCGCCAGTTACCGCGCGCTCGTGTTCATTCCATATCTGTACGGGCCGACGCTCGCCGCGTTGCCATCGGTTTCAGATCGCGCCTGGCTGCAACCCTGTCTCCATAACGAACCGTACGCCTATCTCCCCGCCGTGCGGCGAACGGCCCACGCGGCGCGCGGTATTCTTTTCAACAGTGCCGGCGAGTTGGAGCTGGCGGTTTCCCTTTTCGGGCCCGGCATCATCAAGAAATCGACGCTCGTCGGCCAGGGCGTAGAAATCCCGAAAGATTCCGGTTCATTCGCGGAGCGTATCGGCAATTTCGTTCCGCGCACCGAGCGCTACGTGCTCTACTTGGGACGCCAAGATCCGCGCAAGAACGTCGGCCTGCTGGTGCACGCCTTCGGCGAGTTCCGGCGGCGTCATCCGATGTCACGCTTGAAGCTCGTCCTGGCCGGCGAGCGGTCGATGTCGTATGGCGACACGGGCAAAGGGATCATCGATCTCGGCAGGGTCGATGAAACCGAGAAGGCAGCGTTGCTGGCACACTCGCTGGCACTCGTCCAGCCGAGTACGATGGAAAGTTACTCGCGGGTCATGATGGAGTCGTGGCTGCATGGGCGACCGGTCGTCGTCAACGAGCAGTGCGAAGCTACCGCGACGGTCGTCCGCGAGACCGGCGGAGGCTTGCTCGCCGGGACGGTTTCGTCGTGGGAGAGCATGCTGTATTACCTCGACGTCGCGGACTCGAAAGCCCTCGACGCGATGGGCGAGCGCGGACGGCAGCACGCGCTTCATTCCTCCTCGTGGCCGAAGGTGATCGAGGCCTACGAGCGCGCCCTCGGGCTTCGTGTCGCGGTGAACGGTACAAGACCGCGCGGGCTGGAAACGATCCGCCAGTTTTCGGCGGGGGGCGCGCCGCTCGCGCGGCATTACGCCGACGCGCTGACGCGTACGCTCGAGCGGGCGCAGGTACGCTCGTTTCTTTCCGAAGGCCCGCTCGCCGGCGGCGACGACGCGCCGCTCGTCGTCCACCATACCTGCGGAGTCGTCGAAGAGGCCGCGCCGCTCCCCGCGCACGGCGCCGCGCTCATTTGCCACGCCGAGGCGACGGCGAGCGAATTGCGCCAACTCGCTTTCCGCGCGACCCTATCGGGTGCGGTCGCGTCATACGGCACGGCCTTCGGCTCGACGCCCTCTACCGTCGCCGAATTGCAAGCCGTCGGCTTCGACGAACCACGCTTCTTGCCGATCTGCGTCGATCCGCGCGATTGGGATTGCGACGACGATCGCCCGCTCGCCAAAGCGTTGCAGGATGGCTGCACCAACCTTGTCTACGTCGGTCCGTTCAACGAGCTCGAGCCGCTCGACCAGCTCCTGACGGCGTTCCTCCACTACTTAACGCTTGACCGGGATTCGCGCCTGGTGCTGGTCGCTCGCGGCCAGGTCGACGAGACGATCTACGGCCGAGTGAGCGCGAAGGTGCGCTCGCTCGATTTGGTGGATCGCGTGTTACTTGCCCGCGATATCACCGAACCCCAGTTGCAGTCGGTCTATCGTTGCGCGCACCTCTTTTGGTCGCTCGACGAAGGGGACTCATTGGGCGAAGGGTTCCTGCAGGCGATGTGGTTTGACGTTCCCGTCATGGCCTATAAAACCGAAGTGTCGATCCGCCTCGTCGGCGACGCCGGTTTGCTGATCACCGACAAGAGCGATCTCATGTCGGTTGCGGCCCTCGCGCAAATCGTCGTTACCGACGTCGAGTTGCGCCGCCGCATCGTGCGCGCTCAACGCACGGCGCGCGCGCGCTTCGACGCCGAGACGATCGCGCGCGACCTGCTCGATCGCCTCGCGGCACCGGAACCGGAGCGTCAAGCGTCCCCGATCAAACGCCTGCGTGAGTAGCCACGTGCGAGACGTGATCTTTTTGCTCGGCATGGGGCGCAGCGGCTCGTCGGCTCTCGCACGCGTGCTGTCGCTGTGCGGCGGCGCGTTGCCGCTCGACGTGCTTTCGCCGAACTTCGCCAACCCGACCGGCTACTGGGAGCCGGCGCAGGCCGTCGCGCTCAACGACGCGTTTCTGCGCGAGCACGGATCGTCGTGGTACGACGGCAGCCTGGCACTACAGACGGGCCTCGTCGGGGCCGCCGAACGTGCCGATTTCATCGCGGATATCGCCGAGTTTTTGAGCAGCGGGTTCGAAGACCGCGGGCCGATCGTGCTGAAGGAACCGCGCATCGCCGCTTTGCTGCCGTATTGGACCGCGGCCACGGCGGAACTGGGACTGCTGGTGAAGGTCATCCAGATGTTTCGGGAGCCCGGTGAGGTAGCGGACTCGTTGGCCGAGCGCGACGGGCTGTCGGCCGCGCATTCGTTCGCGTTGTGGCTGAAATACAATCTGGTCACCGAACGCGACACCCGCGACGTGCGGCGCATCTTCGTCTCGTACGACGGGCTGATGCAGGATTGGGAAATCGTCGCGGCGCTGTGCATAGCGCAGCTCGAGCTCGATCTCACCATCGGTGGCGAGACGAAGCGCGCCGTCGCAAACTTTCTCTCGCCCGCCCTCAGGCACCACCGCAGTGCGGCGACGGATGCGCATGCTGTCGGCGCGCCGCTGGCGGGTTGGGTACGGCGAGTCTACGGCATCCTACAAGAGGCCGAAGCCGGCCGCGTGCACACCCCAGAGCTCGACGCGATCCGGGCCGACTACGTGAGTTCGCGGCACGCCGCGCAATACTGTCTCGTCCGTCCCGTCGGATCACGATGACCGAATTCGCGCCATGACGCGGCGCACGGGTGCGGTGAAGCGCCACGAATGCGAAGAGAGGATGTCGGCGAACGCCGACTCCACCGCGGCGCACCGGTGCTGCAGCGCCGCGACAAACTCCAAGAGCGCGCGGTTCGCCTCTTCTAGGTCGTCCAGCTGCCGCCGCAAGCCAGCGCTCTCGGCCTGTTCTGCGAGGGTCTGCGCGGCGCGTGCGCTCAACGACTCTTGCGTCTCCGCGACCTTCCGCAGCAATGCGTCACGCTCGTCTAGGTCGACACGCAGACGTTCCGCCGCGGCGCCGTGATCCGCCGCTTGCCGTTGCCATTCGCCCGCGTCCCGAAGCAATGCGTCGTGCTCTTGTCGCTCCAGCTGCCGTCGCGCGCGGAGTCTCTCCAGTTGCTCGGCGCTCACGACGGCTAATTCATTCGCCGCGGCGAGCCGCAGCAGCAAGAGGTCTTGCCCTTCGAGCTCAAGCTGCCGCTCGGCGCGCAAGGCGGCCAGCTCCGCGGTGCGAACCTGCGCCAAGCTCTGCACGTTACCGCAGTGTTGCAGCACAACGTTTCGTTCTTCGCCGTCCAGGAGGCGTTCGCGATGAAGCCTTGCCGCCTCGGACGCGTGCTGCGCCGCCCCTTCCTCGGCGTTCGCGCGCTCCAGCCGTGACCGCGACTCCCGACGGTGTGTCTTGCGGTGCGCCGCACGCTCGCGTTCGAGGTCCTGATTCACAGCGGTTAGCGCTTCACGGAGGCGGTTCAGCTCGCGCGCAAGGTCGCTCATCGAACCGCCGGCGCCCTAACCGCTGGGGCGACAAGCCGCTCGATCAAGCGCATGGCAGCGCCGACCTCGGGATCGCTCGTCGCCGGCATGACCGCGACGGGGCCGAACCCTGCGCGCACAATCCGCTCGGCTTCAGTCTCCGCGCCGACGATCGTACCGTCGGCGGCGCGAATGCACGTCGCGCCCAGATCCTCGGCATCCCATCGTGACGGCGCCGTCCCCGCTACATCATAGAGAACGGGAATGTCGCGCTGCGCGAGGATCGCCGGCAGGTATCGGCGACAAAGCTCCGGTCCGACGATCAGCGCGGCGTCGACCGTCGGAAGCACCTGCGTCAGGTGCTCCTCCCAGCTGCGTTCGTCCCCGCCGGCACTGAACAGCACTTCGACGCCTGCGTTCTGCAAGCGTCGCGTCTCCGGCTCGACGCCGGCGAGATCGTGTGGCAAGCACGCGACACGGCGCCCCGTTTCGACGAAGGCGTTAGCCAGCACCCGGAGCCGGTTCGAGCCGCGCGCGTCGGGCGAAATCGTGCTGCCGACGAGCAGCACCGCGGGCTGCGCTGCAGCGCGGCGTCGCGCAGCGCGGCGAATGTTCGCCTCCGAATACGCGTAGTGCTCCTGTCGCAGCACGTCGTACCACTTTGACTCGAACTTCGGGCGGTTGATCTCGTAGAATCGCTTCATCCCGGCGGTCACGTCCCGGCCGGCGGTCAACCCTCCGTGATGCGTGACGACGGAGGACGGCTCGTACACGACCCGCATCCCACGCGCGCGCGCGGCGAAACAGAGATCCGCATCCTCGTAGTACGCGGGCGCATACCGCTCGTCGAACCCCCCGAGCTCCTGAAAGAGATCGGCCCGCACGAGCAGCGCCGCGCCTGAAACGTAGTCGACGTCTCGCGCGAAGTTGTACTCGGGCCGATCGACGTCGTCGGAGTGGCCGTAGTTCCATGCGAACGCGTCCGACCAGATGATCCCGCCTGCTTCCTGAAGCTTCCCATCGGGATAGACGAGCTTCGACCCAACGATCCCGATATCGCCGTCGCGTTCGATGCGCCGCACCAGCGCCGCAATCGAGTCCGCATATAAGTGGGTGTCGTTATTGAGAAAAAAGAGATATCGCCCGCGAGCGATCGCCGCTCCACGATTGCAGCCGCTGACGAAGCCCACGTTCACCGGATTCCGCAGTACGTTCACGCCCAGCAAGCGTGACAGCTTCTCCGGAGTCTCATCGGTCGAGGCGTCGTCGACGACGATCAGTTCAATCGGGATCTCAGCATCGCAGCAAAGGACGGACGCCAGACATCGCTCGGTGACTTCCCAATTGTCATAGACGGGAATGATGACGGAGACCAGCGGAGCGGCGACCGGGTCCTGCAGACGCTCCGCGCACGCAGCCGACAGCACCGCCGCTAGGTCCGCGGCGCCGCAATCGCTAGTGAACGACGAGATCGACATGTGGGAGCTCCGTGAAACCGTCCCGCCGCGCGCCGAGGACGCGCAGCGACGTTCGATACGTGCCGGGCTCGAGCCGTTCGCTGTCGACGCTTAGCGAAAAACCGCAATCCGTCGCCGCGCAGTTCAGCTCTTGCGCGACGTCCGCGCGCCTCAGCCCGTACGTCGCCTCGAACGTTCCCCCGCCGGGGACGTCGAGCTCGACCAGTGCAGCGAGCCGGGGGCCGCGTCGATCGAGGGCCCATCCGTAGAGCGAAACAATCGCCCCGCGCGGCGCGTGAACGGGATCAGCGTAGTCGACGACGGTGCCGTCTACTGCGACGCGGTCGAACGCGCCGAGTGCTGCGCCGTTGTTCGGCACGGCATCCAAACCGAGCGGCACCGGTAACCGGAGCCGCACCGTGCACAGTTCGCCGTAGGCTTGGCCGTCTGTCGCGATCGCGAAAATCTGAATCGACTCGGCGCCGACAAGAGGCGCCATCACCGGGATCGCAAAGCCGCACCTCTGCGCGCCACGGAGCGCGGTCGCCGCCGCGACATCGGGCGTCGCGAAACCGGGGACGGCGGTGAAATACGTGCCCCCGGCCCGCGCCAGCACGGTTCGGACCGGTTCGCCCGCCGCAGTATCGAGGGCCCACAGGCGGATGTACCCCATTGCTCCACGCTCGAGGATCCAGTCCGCTCCTTCGCGAGCCGCCTGCGAAGCCTCGCCGACGTAGACGCCCTCGAGGCCAAACAGCCACTGTTGCCGACGCGGGCGAAGCCCGCTGAACGGGTCGGACGGCGGGGCGACAATGACCTCGTACTCGTTCTCTACCACCGCCCATTCCTCGCCCGCGAGCGCATCGAGCAGGATCGGCTGTGAGCCG
This sequence comes from Candidatus Erabacter solicola, assembly GCA_003136895.1. Classification (GTDB taxonomy): domain Bacteria; phylum Vulcanimicrobiota; class Vulcanimicrobiia; order Vulcanimicrobiales; family Vulcanimicrobiaceae; genus Erabacter; species Erabacter solicola. Next base: position 5,898 of record PLDY01000148.1, read on the forward strand.
GACGGCGCATCGATCGGTACGGCGGCGACGAATCCCGACCCGCGAGCCGCGTCGTCGGCGACGCGCTGTGCGACGTCGTCCCGCGCGAAGCCCAAGACGGCGCGCACGGCGATTCCGCCGCCGATCGCGACCGTCAATGCGTCGACGGGCCGGTGCGTGGCCGCGTCGATTGCCCATCCTCTGACCATGGCGACCCCGCCAGTAGCGACGATTCCTTCGCGCGCGTCCGGGCCACCGAGTTCCACGACGGAATCGACTTCCCCGAGCACCCGTGCGCATGGCTCTCGCTGCCGACGATCCACCACCACGTCTTACGGCGATGAATGCGGCCTTCCTCGACGGTTCCGGGAAGAGCCGCGCACAACGTGCCCGAACCTCCGTCCGATGCAGCACGACTCCGGCCCGGCAGCGGAGATCGCACGGATCCTGGGCGACGCGCGCTATGCATCGCGCAAACGCCTGAACCGTTTCGGCTGGCGCGCGTTCTCGCAGACCGACGAGGACGGGATGATCCAAGAGATCTTCCAGCGGATCGGCGCCACCAGCAGGCGTTTTCTCGAGATCGGGGCCGGTGACGGCCTTGAGAACAACACCGCGTATCTGCTTACATCCGGGTGGTCCGGGACCTGGATCGAGGCCGATCCCACCCGGAGTGCGGCGATCCTGCGGAACTGCGACGCCGCGATCAGAGACGAGCGGCTCGCGGTGATCGGCGCGGCCGCAACGCCGGACGGCATCGACGAGCTCATCCGCGACTCGGGACTCGCGGGCGAGATCGACCTGCTGAGCCTCGACATCGACGGCAACGACTATCACGTGCTCCGCCGCATCGAAGCGGTGCGGCCGCGCGTCGTGGTCGTGGAATACAACGCCTCGTACCGGCCGCCGGTGCGCTGGATTATGAACTACGATCCGGATCACCGCTGGGACGGCACGAACTACTTCGGCGCTTCGCTCAGCGCATACGAAGACATCATGTCCGAGCGCGGCTACGCGCTCGTCGGCTGCAATCTCGCTGGGGTCAACGCTTTCTTCGTCCGCGCCGATCTCGCTTGGGACCGGTTCCTCGCGCCGTTCGACGCGGAGAACCATTTCGAGCCGCCGCGCTTCTACTTGGTCTCCCACTTCGCGCAACTTTCGGGGCACCCGCCGCGCCTCGGCGAGAGCGCATGACGACGTCGGGCGACATCCGCGAGAGGTACGACACGGCCTACTACCTCGGCGACTGCGGCGGGCATCGCGAATATGCGCTCTTCGGGGGCCGCAAGCTAGAAGATCCGCGCCTCGCGGTGGTCCATGCGCTCGCGGCGACGCCCGCTGGAGCGCGCGTGCTCGATGTCGGGTGCGGCCGCGGCGAACTCGCATTCGCGTTCGCGGCGAACGGTGCACGGGTCACCGCGATCGACTATTCGGCCGATGCGCTCGCGCTCGCTCGCGTGGCGGCGGGCGACCTTCCGGTACGGTTCGTTTGCGCGGACGTCACCACGTTCGTCGACCCCGGTGGGTTCGACGTCGCCGTCGCCTCCGACGTCATCGAGCACTTAGCCGAGGCCGAGCTCGACAACCTCTACGAGCACGTCGCGGCGATGCTGCCGCCGGACGGGAGCTTCGTCCTCCACACGTGGCCCAACGCCTGGATGTACCGCTACGGCTATCCCCGACGGCGCCGGGAAGCCGCGCACCGCGGTGAGCGCTTGCCGCAAAACCCGCGCAGCCCGTACGAGCAGGCGATGCACGTGAACGAACAGCGCCCGAACGCGCTGCGCCGCCAGCTGCGGCGATGGTTTCCGTATGCGCTGGTGTGGCTCGGAACCGCCGCCGACGCGCGCGGGTCACTCGCCGCTCCGCTCGGCATCGCCGGGATGCGCGATGCGACGGACGTCTTCGCTGTCGCGGCACACCAGCCGATCGACGCGGCCGCGATCCTCGCGCGGATCACGACGCCCGCCCTTCCGGCGCTGGACGAGTTCGTGGAGCTGAGCGACGCCGCCGCGCCGCCGCTCGTTCGTGCGGGCGAGGAATTCCCCGCCTCGGTCTTGCTGCGGAACGACAGCGGATTCACCCTTGGCAGCTTCTTCCCGCACCCGATCCGGTTCGCGGACCGCTGGGTCGCCGAGGACGGGACCGAGATCGGACGCGCGGGCCGCTCGCTCATCGCGCCTGCAGCCGCTCGCGGTACGACGACGCGCTATCCGGTACGTGCCGTCGCGCCGGCGCAGCCCGGCCGGTACGTGCTGCTCCTCTCGCTGGTCCAGGAGTTCGTACGCTGGTTCGCGTCGACTGCCTCCGTTCGGATCGAGGTCGGCTGATGAAAACGAGCGATCACACTCCATTCGCGCCGGCGCTGCTCCGGCTGCGCTTCTCGTCGATGAAGCGCAGCAGTGAGCGCGCGTACGGGAACATCGACGACGTCAACGGAACCGGACGTCCGTTTTCCGACATCTCCGCGCTGCCGAGCGTCATCCCGCGCGGGGCGCCGATCTACGTCGCAGGATGGTTGTATGCACCGGGCACCGTCGCGCCTCCCGAGATCGTCATCACGGTCGACGGCGAGTTCGGCGCCGTCGCGAGGAGCGGGTCCGCGCGCCCCGACGCGGCGAACGTGCACGGCCTGGCTGCGGCGAACTCCGGCTTCGAAGCGCTCCTACCGTCCGCTTCGATTACTGAAGGCGTTCGTGCGATAGCGGCAGTGCAGCTCGTTGACGCGATGACGTATAGCGTCGGTCCGGAACGCCGGATCACGATCGCGCGCAACGCGCTGCGCATGACGATCGCCACGCCGGTTGTCGCCGGCGTGCGCGTTCATCTCGACCGCCTCGTCGCCGGGCCGGAGCCCCTGCTGATGCAGGATGGCATCGCAGCGTTCGGCAGCGAGACCACGCTCAGCGCCCTGGGCTGGGCGGCCGATCTGACGCATGGGCAGCCGTGCGCGGCCGTCTACGCGATCGTCGATGACGTTCACCTGTTCCGCGGCCGATACGGGCGCGAGCGGGCGGATGTCGCGGCTGAACTCGGTCAGCCGCAACTCCGGTATACGGGGTACGAAATTCGCATCGATGCCGGCACGCTCACCGCCGGCGATCACCTCATTCGCGTCGTCGCGCTTTCCGCCGACGGCGAGGGCCGTTCGGAGCCGACGGCGGCGCTGCCGTTTTCGATCCGTCCCGAGTAGGCGCGGTCGCCACGACGGCGTACTCGTGCTGCATCGTCGGCGCCGCTTCTGCGAAACCGCCGCCGTTCGGATAGAAGATCCGTACGTCGGAGAAGCCCATCGAGCGGCAGAGAAACAGAAAGATCTCGGGAAAGAGCGGCTTCTCGTGAGAGGGGTCCACGTAGAACGTTTTCCACGCCTCGATCGAGTTCGGGTTGATAGTCTCGGCGATAAAGACGCCGCCGGGCACCAGCCGCGTGCGAGCCAGCTCTAAGCAGCGCAGCAGCTCGGCGAACGGTAGATGTTCGGCGAACTGCGCCGAGAAGATCGCGCCGACGCTCGATTTTTCGAGGCCGGCCAGATACGCGTTCGCGTCGCCGACGACGACGTTGTCCAGCCCCTTCGCACGAGCGCGTGCGACCGCGTGTGCGTTCAGGTCGACGCCGGTCGCCACGATTCCGTTCTCGCGCATTACTTCCAAGAACTCGCCGCGCCCCGAACCCAGCTCCACCACCGGCGCACGCCCCACGATCAGCGGAACGTAGGCCCGCAGCCGCTCGCGGATGAACGGCTCAGGCCCGCGGAAAACGTCCTCGAACCCGAGGTAGTCGAAGTCGTCCGGGGTCGAGAGCCGCAGCTCCGGCCACGCCTCCGGCGGGGCGCTCATGTACGGGGTCGCCCCCAGCCTTCCACACAGCGCCTCGAACTCGGCCGCGAGCTGTTCGAGACGCTGTTCGAGCGCTCCGAACTCGGGCGCGCGCGCCGTCGCGAGTTCGCTCCGCACCGCCCCGACCGCTTCCCGCAGACGGTCCGTCGCCGCCGCCTGCTCCGCGACGGCGGAATCACGAATCACGTTGAGCGCGCCGGCGACGTCAGCGAGGCGGCGCTGGATCGCCCCGATACGTTTCGGGGTCGCCTCCGCCTTTCCGCGCAGCGCCTCGAACTCAGCAGCGAGCCGTTCGAGACGCTGTTCGAGCGCTCCGAACTCAGGCGTGGAATCATGAATCGCGTTGAGCGCGCCCGCGATGTCGGCGAGTCGGCGCTGAATCGCGTCGATGCGTTCTTCGTCACTCAAACGCTCGGTCTCCGCAACAGCCGCACGCGCGCGATCCTCGGTCGCCTCGCGCTGGAAGACGTCGAACGCGGTCCGCAGCGTCGCCGCCGTCCGCTGCGCGCTCTCGATGCGATCTTCGAGACCAGTGCGGAGCTCTTCGTGGTTCGCGGTAAGCGCCGAGCGCAACGCTTCGAAGGCAAGGTCGCTCGCGCGACCGCGCTTCTCGACGAGTCCGGTGAGATGCTCGGCGGTCGCGGAGAGTCGGCGCTCGACTTCTTCAACCACGGCGCGCAGCTCGGTCGAACGTTGAGCCAGGTCCCGCGCGGTGGCCGAGCGCACCTGCTCGATATCCGTTTGCAGGTGTGCGATCCGGTCTTCGGCGTCCGCCGCCGCCGCCTTACGGTCCTCGGCATCGTGGGCGAGGCCCGTCAACCGTTCCGATGCGCCCTGGATCGATGCTTCCGCTTCCAGGGAGCGCTCCGCCAATCGTTCGCACGCCTCGCGCAGCGCGTCGAACTCGTCGCGAACTCCGTCAACGGCCGCGCGCACCGGCGCCGACTCGCGTTGGATTAGCGTCAGCCGCGCAGACAGCGCGGCGACATGCTGGTGGAGCTCCGCCAGCTCGCGGCGGTGATTCCGCACTTCGTATCGGAAGGGAGCGCTGCGCTCGACGACGCGGCGGACGTTCTCGAAGGCGCGCATGCGGTCGGCGATCGCACCGAAATCGAGAGCCGCAGCGACCAGGTCGGGGCGCACGCCCGCGACCTCGGCCTCCAGCCGCTGCAGCCGCGCGGTGAGTCTGGCGTTGACCGCCTCTTGCCGCCCCGCGTAGAGGCGCATCAGACGCTCGATGACGCGCTTCGCGAACGCTCCCGCCGGGCCGAATGGCGACCGCACCGTGGAAACAGTCGCTACGGCGGGTGCGTCCGATGTCTCCGCGAGCAGCGCGGCATCCGCGTGCGCCGCCATGCCGTTCGTCGCGGTCGGACGTCCGTTCGCGGCCTGCACCTCGCTCTCGATCTCCTTCATACGAGCACCGCCGCGTCGAGCCGATCGCCGATACGTGCGATCCGTTCACCGACCAGTTTCGCAACCGCGACCGGGGAGTAGCGCACGGCGATGTCGGCGCGCGCGCGCTCGCCCCGCAACGCCGCTTCGACGGGTCGTTCGCGAACGGCGCGCATCGCGCGCGCGGCGTCCGCAAGATCGGGTTCGGCCCAGACTTGGCCGGCACTGTACGGGCCGAAGTCGTCGGTGAGCTCGACCACGTCGTAGCGAACCGAGAAGCTGTTGGAGGCGGTCATGAAGTCAGCCGGCCCCGACCAGGCGGTCCCGATCACGGGCTTCCCCATTGCCATAGCCTCGGCGAGCGTGTACCCAAACCCTTCGGAGCGGTGTAGCGAGACGTACGCATCGCAGGCGGCGATCAACTCGTTCTTCTGCGCGCGGCTCAAATAATCGTTCATCAGCGTCACTCGGGGATCGTCGCCGACGACCGCCAGTAAGCGCTCGCGGTTCGCCGGGTCGAAATCACCATTGATCGATTTCAACACGAGCCGCACGGGCTCCGCGGGGTCGGGGAACGCCTGCCGGAAGGCCGCGATCGCGCCCAGCGGGTTCTTCCGTGCGAAGACGCTGAGGAAGTCGAAGACGAACAAGAAGACCGTCTCCTCTTCTCGCAGACCGAACGCGCGTTTGCGGCCGGTGCGCACGCTCCCGACCGAGACGACCGGCGGGATCATCACGACCGGGATCGGCGATTTGGCCCCGATCGCCGCAGCGATGAACTGCGTACCCACCCAAATCTCGTCGAAGTGACGAAAAGCGCCGGTCCACATCTCCGGAAAGTTCGGAAGCTCCCACCACCACGAGCCGATATTGTAGCGGCCTGCGAAGAACTCGGCTCCTGTTTTTTCGACGAACGTCGATACTTGGTCGGCGTTCACGCACACCAGGTTGATGCGATGGTCGCCGTGCGCGTCGCGTCCGATGACGGTCTCGTCTCGGTCGCGGCTCGGCGCGTGAGCGGAAAAATCCAACAGCCGCGTCGGGATCCCCGCCGTGTTGAGCGCGAGGACGTGCGCGCGCCCGGCTTCACCGACGCCCGACTCGGTCCGGAAATAACCGGCGACGTTGACGCCGGGCCCCTCGCGCATCGAGACACGCTGACTCGAGCGCAAGCTGGCTTCGGCGAGGTAGGCACGGTGGATCGGCGTCGCGGCATCGTTCCGCAGCCAGGTCAGATATCGCTCGCGGTCGGTCGTGAGCACATGCGGGAAGACCGCGCGCAGGTCGGCGCGTTTCCGCCACACCTCGTACACGTAGCGCGTCAGTGGGATGGCCGACGGCTGAGTGTCCTCTTCGAATCGCTCGTTCAAGTACCGCCACGCCGATGGCTCGGCGAAGACGTCGCCGGGGTCCGGGAACCGTCGTCCTTGCAGTCGCGCTGCACGCAAGACCGAGCGGCTGAACGTGTCGAGCGGGACGCCGTTGTTGAAACGTGCGTACGCGTACGGCGTCTTCGACGCGCGCTCGAAACCGTTCGCCAAAACCCGCTCCGCGTAGCGTTTTAGAAGGAAGGCGAGACTGGGTTCGCGCTCGAGATCGGTTCGCGTCTGGTGTTTCGAGATCACGCCCGGCGTTCGCGGGTCGAAACCGCTGTAGTGATAGAACACGACCGCTTCGCCCGACACGAGGCGCGAGGGGTCCTTCGGATCGATACGGCGCGCGTGAAGATTCCAGTACGCCACGTTGCAGCCGCGATGGCGTACGATCGCGACGCGCTCGACGATGCCCGGCACTAGATCGATCCACTTCTGATCGGTGAACAATCCGGACTCGACGTCGCTGACGCAGTAGCGCTCCAGGCGCGCGGCCCACCAGTCGAGGAAACGCCGCGCGGCCGGACGGTTCGCGACGCCGATGAAACCGAGATTGTACGAACCGGCTCGCAGCAGCGTGATCTCGTCGGGCAGCTCGCCGTCGAGCGGGATGGGATCGGTCGTGTGCGGCGTGAGAACAACGTCGGCGTCGTCGAGCGGGTCGCGCACGGCGTCGATCGGCATGAAGACTTCGATGTCCGGATCGAAATAGAACGCGCGATCGTATCCGCGCGCGAGCAGATGCCGTAGCACGAAGGGCTTGACGCACGTCGAGAGCTCCGTGACGTCGAACGAATACGCCAGGCCAGCGTACGACTCGAAGTCGAAAACGTCGGTCGGGGTCAGCACCTCAGCCTCCGCCAACACCGGGGCGTCCTCACCGGCGTCGACGACGAAAACATAGCGATCGACCGACGGCTCCTCGGCCGCCATCGACGCGAACAGCGTGCGCGCGAACGGCAGATAGTTTCGCGCGACGATCGTTACGGCTGCAGATCGCCCTAGCTTCGCCACACACTCGGACGTTCATATCGGGGGGTCAAGTTACCTCCGCCGGGACCGTTAGCCGATTGGTCCACCCCTTCGGCGGACGTCTTGCGGGGCGTGAACCAACAGCGTGAACGATTGGGCGTTTCAATTATCCCCGGACGGCGCGCATAGGGTTCAGCAGCTTGGATGTGCCGAACCGCTCGTCGACGTTGCTTTGTCCCTGTAGACCTTGAGCACTTTCCCTACAGAACCCGGCTGATATCCCCTCGAGCGGATGCGATTGCGAATAGCGGTATCCAGGGCCTCGTCAAATTTCAGGCGATTAATGTCGCCTTCAAGAAATATCGGCCCAGCGTCGCGCATTGCGCCATCCAGAAGGAATGGAAACGCAGCAATCCTCGTACTCGGCAACCAAGGCATTTTGGGCGGCCGCCTTGCTGCCAACAGATAGACCCAATCTGTATCGGAGACAATCATTACGCGCTCTCCCGGGCTTGTACAGCGCAGGATAAGTGCGATGTCATCGCTGGAGGCCTCTTTGGACGTATCCCATTTCGTGGCGGGCATTGACGTGAAAGTACTGACGAGAAAACTCGGATAAATCAGAAAGGCCCGCAAGGCGAACAGTGCCGGGTTTCGCGCGTCCTGTACGAGACTGAGAAAGAGGAGCATAACGATGAGCAAACTGCCTTTAATGACAGTCACGCTGGACCGGAAGCGACCTGTGGACAAACGCTCCGAAAGGTACCGCAAACCGAGCTGAATCCACCACGCCATCACCGCGAGGATGGGCAGCGCGTTGATCTGCCAGAGCGAATCAAACGACATATTTAGCCACTTAAGCATCAAACAGTTCCCTAACATCGAGAGCAGGAACAGTACGATAAGGGTCTGTCTCGTGTGGCTTGTTCTTTTGCGAAGAATCATTGCGGCGCTCCAGCCCATGGTCGCTAATCCCACCAACGGGCTAAGCACGGCGTACAAGAGGTTTATCCGGCTGTACCAAGCGACCGGGATCGCACCGAGCCCGCCGGCGTAAACGGTTATTGGCTTGAAGAGCCCTGAAATGAACGCGGGCTGAAACACGCCCGGGCCGTAGGCTATCGCGGCGAAAGCAGCAAAGGCAACCACGGCGCCGCAAGCGGTCGCTAATAAATTCCTGAGTACTACTATTATGCTGCCTTGCAGCAACAGTGTGGCAACCAGAGCTGATACGATTGCATACAGTCCCGTTTCCGTATTCCAGAACATGCAAAGTCCCGCGGCCATTCCGGCTACTGCGAGGTCGATCGCTTGTCGCCGGCCTTCGACCGCACGCGCAAACAGCCAAACAAATAAAAACAGGAACGGATAACGGGACGGCCAGCCGGACGGGTCCAAAAAAACGCCAAGCGCAGACATGCTCGTGTGAAAGGTTAGCAATAACGCGAAAAACACGACTACAAAAGCATAAGCGCGCGAATTATACAGGCGTCGAAGCACCAATAAGGCAGAAGCGAAATAGAACAGACTTAAGGCGGCCGTAGCCAGCACGGCATTTGCCATCGTGGAGCCGGCTGTCGGCCGAAGGAGAAACGAAAAAAAGTAACCGATCCCGATGCCATACTGCGGTAGGAAGTCCACGCCGGGAACGAGTCTGTGGCCCAACGAAAAAAGTGCTGGTGCAATGTAAAACGCAACGTTGTGCTGGTCGTAGCCAATCCGTGCCGTTACGGTCTCAACATCGGTCGGAAAAAGACACGCAGCTAAGAACAGCACGCAAGCGACCGCCCATACACGGTCCGCAATCGAAGAGTCGGCTGATTGCGACTCCGGCATCGAAGCCGCGGGTAAACTTGCGGTCGGCCTTATGATCCGGTCAAAGAGAAAGGAGCTGCCGAGCGCAAGGGGTGGCAAGATTAGCCAAGGCGCGAGTGGACTGCCGTATATAGCTGCTTCAGCCAAGTGCGGAGCAAAGGCGATAAAAAGCAGTGCACCAATCCCTGCTGAAACTGCGTTCCGAACGAAACGCGAGCAGTAGGTCGTCAAGAACGCGCAAATGCTGCCAAGCAAATAGAAAGATAGATAAAAGAGCTTCTCCAGTGCTTTTACATCGTATGTGGAACCGATAAAGCGCGGCACAGGTAAGACTTGATTCCCGGCAAGATAAACTACTATGTACGCAAGAAGCCAACCGATGCAGGCTCCCCATACAGCCACGAGGATTAATGAGCCGTGCGAGGACGACTCACTTACAAAGCGATTATCTAAACTGTCGTCGATGTTGATTCCCAACAATCAGGCCCTTAGTAGGCTGCGAGAAAAAGCTTCGAATGCGCAGCGCGGTCCTTCGAAGCTCTTGTTCGCAAATCGCCGCTGGTTTTCGAAGGGTTACCGGACGCGAATCGTCAGCGGATGAAAGCTGCGAGAAGCAGATTGCGCAGAATCCATGCAAACGACGAAACCTCGATGGGAGCCTCGGCCCAAGCTGCTTGCCGGGACCGCAATGCCATAACCAACGTCAGTTCGCGACCTGTCTTTGTAGAACACCGCGACGTCCGGACGTCTGTAACCATATGTCCCCGGAAATACAAGCTTCCCATCAATAGCAAGTCCGATCGCCGAACAACCGCCCTTCTCAGCGGGTGGAAATGCCCAGCCCAACACATAGAGACTTTGCGACCTATCGAGGGTAAGCGTCGTCGCAAGGCCCTTCGCGCCAGCTTCACCCGTGCTCGTGCCGATCGAATCCATTGCCACGTTTCCGCTGGGCCGTGCGGCGAAGACAGCCGCCAACGCAGATGACGCGATTGTTGTCAGATGCGGCTTTGCGGCGCTCGGCGCGGTCTGTTCCTCCGCGGGACCGCCGCAACCTGCGGCGATTCCGAGTGAAAGACAAAGGCTGAAGCTTGCCAGGTGCGACGCACCGCGCCTGGCAAGAACGGCCAACGACACACAGCCAGACAGAATCGCGAAAGCTACTCTAGATAAGGCATCGATGCTAATGGTTCGCGTCCTCGCACTGAGCAAGCAGACAACGAGGACCATTTTCGCTTGCAAAACCGATCGTCCCTCTCGCGACGAAACCGCCCGAGATCGGGCCGATCTGGTTCCACGCCGCTCGACACTCGCAACCGGGCTCCCATCAGCGATTCTTTATGATGTAAGTTGCTTCAAGATCGACCGGACAAGACGCCTTAATCTCGATAATTGTCCCACGACGGACTGCCGAAGGGACAATCAGAAGAGGCAGCGAGTGATTTGTCCGATCGCCACCGGCGCCGCAGCGATACGCGAACGCCAACCCTGAGTCTTCCGCGCTACGAGCAAGACGGTCCCCTTGCAAATGTATGCGTATGTTCGTTACGAGCGGGTGCATCGTGCCGTCGGGCATCCGCACGCTTTTCGTGAGACGGCCAAGCACCGTATAGCCGTCGCGGACGTCGAACGGAACGTCGCGCAAGGCATACGTCCGAACGGCTGGCAAACATGTTGCTTGCCCGCAAGCGAGCGGCGAAGGATTCTCGCTCATGGCGCGAACCTGAAGCGACCGGCCGGATTGTTCGCGTACGAACATTCGGGGATTCTCGAGAGTCTCAGAATTCTTCGGTATCTCAGCGATTCGCCGCATCAGTTCTTCCTGGGTGTCGGCAACTAGTCTCGCGCCAGGGGGAACGTCGGCAACGATGCCGTCATTCAAGGCAGCGGTAATGTTGATGCGCGCCGCGCGCTCACGTTCGAAGTTCTGGAGCGTTCGCTCGTTTGTCTCGAATGATGCTGCGATAATGATCGCGAAGGCGGCAGCCCCCGCTGCTGCCGCCGCTATTCGCGCGCGACCCTTCGCGAGCGCAATCAGGGCGGCTATGGCGCAACTGAAAACGATAGCAGCGCCAAACCCGCCGAATACCATGAACTGATAACCGAACCCCGGCGCCACCTCCCGCTGATACCTCGGGATAGCAGAGAGCAGCAGAGCTGGATCGAACCAAATCCATCCGCCAATGATCGCTGGGATGGTCAGTTCCCGCACACTGATCGAAACAGACCTGAGCGCGATAAAGGCTGCCCCTCCCCCAGCCGCGCCTAGCGATACCAACAGCCACCAAGGCGTCGCCCCCCCAAAGTGAGTCCCTGCCGAAAATAGCTTTTGGTGGAAGAAAGCGAGGTATGCCAACGGGATCGAAGCGGTGGTTTGATTGATCAATGTAGGAAGATACCATCTTGGATCCAGACGCAGCGCGTACACAGCGTCACCCTGCTGCGGGAATGCGACTCGTGCCGCTCCGAACGCCGTAAAGGCGGCGACGGATATCAACAGAAACGGCCACGCAGTGCGCCACGACGCACCGCCGCGCAGGCGGACCGCGATCAATGCATGAACGGCCGAGAGCGGATAGCACATCTCGTATGACAGCACAGCGACCAGGTACAGGAGGAGGGCGCCCGCCATTTGTGGCCAGCCGGAGCGTCGCAAATAGCTCGCGAAGAACAGCCATGACCCGAGCATGAGCGCCAGTAAGTATCCGTTCATCGCGGAGAATCCGAGATAGCCGTCGTAGTGCCCATGAAACTGCATCGTCGCGGCGACCATCAGAACGCTGACCGCGATCAGAGGAGCGTCTAGACGAATCGCCCGCAGGAATAAGGCAAATAGTACGAGGTCGAACGCGAAAATTGCCACCTGATAGGCCTTGTATGCCGCCAGGTTCGGGAAGACCGAATGCACTCCGTAAAGTTGGACGTAGAGCGCCGGCATGAAGCGCGCCGTCGATTGAAAGAACCCGATTGTAGTCGCCCAAACGGTCTCGAAGAAACTCGTTCCGTGCTCTGCGAGCAGTCCCCTAAAGGCGGAGTTGAAAAGGTCGTCGCCGAGATATGCTGACGACGCGATTGGAAGAATGATGAACGCGCAAACGACCGCTGTCAGTAACGCCATAGCATGCGTGCGAACCAACGAAGGCATCGGGCCGCCGTTCGTCCGACGGCCCGATGCGGCCTGTCGCCGGATCTTCGGAGCGATCTGATGACCTACGCCTTACCTTGGTTCGGATTGCTTTATGCAGCCGCGTTTTTTGTGGGCGTGCTGGGTCTCGTTTACTCGGAGCGGTTGGGACGCTGGACGATGTTGGGCATCGCGATCGCGGTGACGGTGGTAGCCGGGCTGGCCGCGGGAATGGCCGCTCGCGGCATGTGGGTCGACGTTAGCGGCGAGCCCTTTGCGATGAAGTCGGCACCGCGCGTGCTCCCCGCTCGGCTCGGACCCGCGAAAGGCCGTGGTCAAATTTCTATCGACGCTCTTGGACCGGTTGGACATCGCGCCGCAAGCCGATTCGGCCATCTCGTTCTGCGCGCCGGCGAATCGTTGCGTCTAGATGGATGGGCCTATGATGTTACGCTGAACGCGGCATGTAGCGATGTGGCGGCCATAGTTGACGATCACGCATACGCTGGCTCGTACGGGTTGGAGCGTCCTGATGTCGCTACTGCATGGGGAGCAAGTCACCTCGAAACCGGATATACAATCACCATTGACGGTTCCGAGCTGCGTCTCGGGCACCACCACCTTGAGGTCCGGTGCATCGAATCGACCGGGGCATCACTCTCGTCGCCCACAACGACGTTCGAGGTGGTCCGTTGACCATCGATCCAGCTTTTGGCGCAGCCGTCGCCTTTCCGATCATTTTACTCGCAATTGGATGCGCTTACGCAGCATGTACGCGACCGCGCGAACTCGCGTTAATCGTCATAGGCGCGCTGATCGGGTTTGTCGCTGGCTGTGTAGGACCGCTGCACGAGAGGCAGGGCGCGATCACGACGGCTCCGCCGAACGGGGGTCGTTTGTCTCCGACCAATTCTACCGGCGCGCCTTCGAGGCCGGCCGCCCTGCAGGTTCCGGCGCTCTCTCAGCGGGAGCGCAAGCTTGCGCTCAGCAAACTAAGTGCGGGCCGCGTTGCCGTCGACGTCGTCGACGATCACGTGGATAGTCGGCGTACCAACCCGAGCCTTGAAATGGACAGGCGCGGAACACTATACGTAAACGGCTGGGCATACGTCATTGGTAAGAATCGACCTTGCGCCAAGGTGGTCCTAACGGTCGATAGCCGAGGCGTCTATTCCGGTAGGTATGGCTATCCGCGGCCCGACGTCGCCGCGTACTACAGCAACCAGGATGTCCTGAACGTCGGTTACAGATTGGACGTTCCGGCCGCGAAGATCGGCAAGGGAAAACACACGGGTCAAATAGTCTGTTTGGACGGCGCGGGTGGTGCTACGGCTACGGAGAAGCGACTTGCGCTCACGGTTCGCTGAGATAAGGTCTGGACCAACTAAGAACCACACTTTTTTGGCACGGCTCTGCCCAACTAGGGATGAAAAGCTGCCGTGCCGGTTGCGCCGTGCGCGCGTCCCACGATGCTAATAGCGCGCGGTACACTGAGGTAGACCATGCGTTTGTTCTCACGGCGGCCCAGGGTGACGATCTCCAAAATCATTCCACAGGCAGCGCTTAGGAATGCTAAGAGCATCATCCCCGTGCACAGCACGGCGGACGGCATGCGCAGAACAAGGCCGGTAGCCTGCCAATCCAATAGAAGTCTAACGCCGATCGCGGACGAAGCCAATGCCAGCACCGCAAAAATCACACCGAAAAATCTGAGCGGCCGCTCGGCACGTAACAATTGTAAAATAGTCCAGCCAATCCGGACGCCGTCTCGTACGGTGCGGAGTTTGCTATTGGAGCCGTGATCACGTTCGCAGTATGCAATCGGGATTTCTTCAATGGGCATCACAAGCTCCAAAGCATGCACAGCAATCTCCGTTTCAATTTCGAACCCGGTAGACAGGCATGGAAACGATTTGACAAACCGCCTCGAGAGAGCCTTGTAACCTGACAACATGTCATGTATGCGGTTTCCAAAAATACTGGCAACAGCCGACGTTAGAAACCAGTTTCCGAATCGGTGTCCTCTCCGATAGCTTCCTGATCCTGTCGCAATACGGCGACCATTGACCATATCAAGATTATGTTCGATAAGTGTTCGAACCATGTGCTCGGCGGCGGCGGCGTCGTAAGTACCGTCCCCATCGACCATTACGTAGATTTCCGCCTCGATGTCGGCGAACATCCGCCGTACCACGTAGCCCTTGCCCCGTTGCGGCTCCGAACGGACCACTGCGCCGGCGTGCAGTGCGAACGATACGGTTTCATCGGTTGAATTGTTATCGTAGACGTAAACTGTCGCTCCCGGTAGAGCGGCTCGAAAACTAGTAATAACTTGCGCAATCGAGGGGGCTTCGTTGAAACAAGGAATAAGTACCGCCACGTTAGAGTAGTCTCCAAGGGGCGGGCCGTTCATAGGTTTCTCCCGTCGCGAACTTTGCATATTAGATTGCAACAAGTTTTTAGATATTTCTCCGGGACAACCGGTGCCGCCTGTGCCAACAAGACGCCGCAGGCAGGCCCTTTCGCAACGACCTTTGCCGACGCTATCCTAGGACTACTAGAGGGACCCGCTCGGCCTAGGGTGTGCGACGACCAGCAGATTTTTGCCGAAAAGCTGTCCGAATATCAGGTCCAGAATGCGGCTTATCGGAAAAAGAAATCGGTCAAACAAGATAAGGGATGAGCGGCTGAGATTTCCTGACCTGCTCCCAATAACCTTATAGGCCAGCGTCGCAAGAAAGCCAACACTATCTACATAGGTCATTGTCTTGACGACGAATCCTGCCTTCTGTAGTTTCTCCGCAAGGCCCGCCTTGGTGTATCTCCTAAAGTG
The DNA here is from genome assembly GCA_003136895.1 of Candidatus Erabacter solicola. Taxonomy (GTDB): domain Bacteria; phylum Vulcanimicrobiota; class Vulcanimicrobiia; order Vulcanimicrobiales; family Vulcanimicrobiaceae; genus Erabacter; species Erabacter solicola. The sequence continues at coordinate 21,228 of PLDY01000148.1, forward strand.
TCCGACCTTCGAATCCATGGCCGAAAACAAAATATTGAAGGCTGGCACGAAAATCAGTACTCTGCCCGTTGATTTCAAGACGCGATGGAAATCCTCGAGAACTGCCGCGTCATCCTCGATATGTTCCAGGACATTCAAAGTGTAAATAAAATCGATGGAGCTTTGGGAAAAGTCACTAGAGCTTGAATGAACTGAGTATCCCAAGCTCTTTAGGCGGTGGCTCAAGCTCGTATCGGTCTCGACGCAGCTGATCATTCTGCATCGGGTCTTTAGCGGAATGGCGAATGTGCCTATTCCTGCTCCGAAATCTAGCACGGAGTCGCTTGCGCTCACCTCCCTTCTGACGAGATCAACGAGGTACTGGTTGTAGTTTTTCGCGAATGCCATTACCTCGAGGTTATCAGTTCCAGAATACTGCGCCATTAGCTGCTCGCACCAATCAGTACAAGGAGTGAACCGGGCCCTAGATCCACTTGAGCTTGCGGCGCTTTGCCGCATGCGACAGGGTCACGCCTCGCCGTTTGCGTGGAGCTCTCGCGGAGGAGCGTTCCTTTGCAAGAGCCGCCGCCGGCACGAATTACGACTTTCACAGACGGGAGATACGCAAGATGGTCTACTTGAAGCCCCAGGCCACTACGTTTCCGACATTGAGACCCAGCTTTGCATGATCTGCGCCTACGGCTCGGAGAGCGCCGGAAACCGCCGCCTTGATTCTCGCAGGCAGCGGGAAGAGCCGGAGCCAGTACGATAGTGCGTACCTATTCGCAAACGGGTTGGCTTGGATCTTACGATAGCCGGTCTCCGCGAATAAGCGGGCAATGCTCCGGCGAGAAAACAGCTGCATGTGCTCGATGTCGATTATTGGCGAGCGCTTACCCAAAATGCGGTTAATGACCGAGCGATAGTCGTGGGTGACCGTCACAAAGGCTCCGCCGTCACGAAGGAGACCCCGCACCGACGTTGCGATACCCTTCGGATCGGTAACGTGTTCCATCGTCATGAAGCAACACACAAGATCGAATGATTGTGGTGGAAACGCGCGCTCATCAAAGACGCCCTGCCGGATCCATGCCCTGCGGTGTTCGGGTGCGGCCGCAATCGCGGCGCTCGATGGCTCGACGCCTACAACGGCTCGAAAGTTTCCCGAGTCCGCGAGGAGACCGAGAAACGCCCCCGTCCCCGTGCCGATCTCAAGCGCGCTGTCATGTCGAGGTAGCAGCGCCAAGACCGAGTGAATAGCTCGGATGTATGTAGCCGCCGCGTCGTCGGCCTCCTCGGAGCTGTCGTAACTCGCGACGTGATATGCATTGGCAAGGTCCTGGGGTGGAGGCGGATCGCAAACGTAGGCTACGTCGCATCTGCGGCATCGTACCATCCGATGCGACATATACTCCGGAACCTTGCGCGACGCAAAGCTGAAATCCGAAAGCTTGGTCTCATCGGTGGTGTCTTCAAGGAAAGCTTCCGCATCGTCGACTCCGGCGTCACACACGGGGCAGGAACGCTCCATTCTAGCGTCTCTTCCCGTCCGGCAGCAACTCCGTCAGCTCGCCGCCGCGGATTAGTGCCGACCTAATGAGGCGCGGTCTGCCCTTAACCTCCGCCATGATTTTCGCAACGTATTCGCCCACCAACCCGATGGCGAAGAGGTTGAACGAGCCGAAGATGAGGATAGCAATGAGGATTGTTGTAATGCCTTTCGGCGCTAAGCCCGGGAGAAATAGCCTTAGCGCGGCCTCGATTGCTGCGACGGTAATGGAAAGAAACAAGCAGATCGTCCCCAACGTTGTCAGCATCGTGAGTGGCGTGTTGCTAAATGAAAAGATTCCCTTCTTGGCCCAATCGATGTTCTTCAGGAAGTTATTTGTCGATCGTCCAAACATGCGGTCTGGCCTGACGTAGTCTACGCCTGTTTGCCGAAAACCGACATAAGCACGCAAGCCTCTCACAAACAAATCGCGTTCTGGGCAATTAAGAAGCCAGCCCACTACGCGCCGATCCATCAAAGAAAAATCTCCGGCATCAAGCGGCATCTTTACATAGCTAAAGGCGGCAAATACACGGTAAAACATCTTGTGAAAGAACGCCGGGATAAGAGGCATGTCGCGTTTTACTCTCCGGCCGTAGACAACTTCGAATCCGTCTTCCCAACGTTTTACAAACTGCTCGATGAGCTCCGGCGGATCCTGAAGATCGCCATCGAGAAGTACGACGCTGTCCTTTGTCGATAGCTCCATACCGCTTCGGAATGCCATCTGCGAGCCGAAGTTTCGGGAATGGGAAATCCCAATAACGTGTGGGTCAGCAGCGCTCAAGTCGCGAATAACATCAGCTGATTGGTCCGGACTGCCGTCGTTCACAAAAATCAGCTCGTAATCGACGCCGATTCTCTTTAGCGTCTCGGTCAGCCTCGCGTGCATGACCGGAATCGCCTCAGCGTCCTTATAGCAGGCGACGATGGCCGAGACGCTGCGGCGCCTCTTTGCCGATGCCTTCGTCGCCGTATTCGTGAATTCGGCGTCGCTTAGGTACCCGACCCATTCTGCGGTCGAGAGCAAACCATCGCGCAACGACGTCATGGGCCGCCAGTCTAACAACGCCTGTGCCTTGCTGCAGTTCGCATACCAATCGGGCAGATCCCACTTTCGCCCCGGCATGGAGCCAAAGACCGGCTCAGCGGGCACATTGAATAGTCTACGAACTGTCGTCGCGAGTTCGGCAATTGTGGTTTTGACGCCGCTCCCGATGTTGAAGAACTCGCCGTACAGATGCGGATTCATTTTCGCGGCCGCAAGAATAAACGCGTCGCAGACATCGTCGACGTAAACAAAATCGCGCGACGTGTTCGGATCGACGAACGGTGGAAGCTCGCCCGCCAAAGCCTTCCGCAAGACGCTGGGAACGAGCCGAGACGTGTCTTCAAGCGGCCCGTAGACTGAGTAAAGCCTTAGACTGACACAAGGAAAGCGCCGATGGCGCCCAACGTATCGGAGATATTCAGAGGTCGCAAGTTTTGACACCGCATAATGGCTGTTGGGATCACAAGGGCCATCTTCGCCCGGGCCGCTGCTGTTCGTGCCGTACTCCGAGGAGGTCCCTGCGTGAACAAATGCTGAGAACGACTGGCCCAATAGCAAATCGACGAGATTAACGACCGCCTGAAAGTTTGTTTGGTAGATCGTGCGGGTGTTTTCCTCAAACGAATAGGCGCCGTATGCCACGCAGTTAAAAACTGTCTGCGGATGGATGGTATCGATCAGGTTCTTGGCCGCAGCCGGATCGGTGAGATCGACGGCGGCGATGTAGTCGTCCTTGACGTCAGCAAGGCGCCAACTCTTGGAACGAAATTCAATCGCGAAGACGTCCGTCCTGACCGCCAGGAGTTTCTTAAAGAGATTTGCGCCGACGAAACCCGAGGCACCGGTTACCACGATCGGCCCGCGCAATGCTCGGATAAAGTCGTTCATATGGTCGAGGACGACCCTTGGATTCGCGTCCATCTGGCTGGTTTTCTGCGATAACCAAAGGGCCACCCGCTCGTTAACAACGAGTCCGGCAAGCCGGGGACCGGTGGCCAAAGCGAGAACGAGTCGATGCCTGAGGCAAACCTAACGCGATCGGCAAAGCAACCGGCATTGGCGCGAGGACTACCAGCGGCGAATCTTTGTGGGCAAGCTCAACGAACGCAACCGCATCAACCAGATTGACCCCGCACCGGAAGGTTGGAGGCCTCCCTTATTTCACGTCGTCAGATCGCGGTCGGATAGGCTCGTCGCGGGAATACGTCGGCTCTTCGATCTTCCTGCGTCATCGATCTGGCGAGACCTAGGCGACATTTTGCCGACATGTTCTGGCGATGTCGTTGATGTGGGTTGCGGTGCTCAGCCCTACAGGGAGCTGTTCTCTTCCGATGTGCGTTATCGTGGGATCGACACGGACAGAGCGCCAGAGGAATTCGGCTACTCCGTTTCCGATACGACTTATTACGACGGGAAGCGGTGGCCTCTCCAAGATGATAGCGTAGACGTCGCTCTTGCTACCGAAACGCTGGAGCACGTCGAGGTCCTTTCGGAGTTTCTTAGTGAGGCGGCCCGCTGCATTCGTCCCAACGGTCAACTCATCTTGACGGTCCCATTCTCGGCGCGCTGGCACTTCATACCGTGGGACTATTGGCGATTTACCCCGTCGGGATTGTCAACGATATTGCGGCCACACGGTTTCAACGCGACTCACATATGGGCTCGCGGTAACGCAGTTACGGTTGCGTGCTACAAACTAATAGCATTGATTTTGCCTCTTCTGTTCTCGGTGCATCGCAACCTGATCATACGCTTCTCTTCAAGAGCGTTCGGTTTCGCATGCTCGCCCGTGCTTGCCGTGTTGGCTTTGATTGGAAACCTATCGCTGCGCAGCAGTGGTGGCAATGACTGCCTCGGCTACACCGCCGTCGCCGTCCTCTCGAAAGACTAGCTTGGTTGGCGTTGCCGATTACGTGACGACAGCCGAAACCGAGCGGATGGCTTCGACGGCCGATCCGGGGTCGAGGCCCGAGAGCTTTCGCATGAACGACTGCGACCCATATCGCGAGTACACGTGGGCGCGTGCTGCCAAGTGCCGAAATCTTCGAAGAGGAATCCCATTGGTGGCAAAATAGAGCGCGAGCGCGCCGCCGGCACTGCCGTGCGCGACGTGTTCTTCAATCACACAGATTGCCGCGCCGCCTGCAATTGCCGAGAGTAAGCGTTCCGGTAGCGCGTGCAGGGCGATCGGAAGTTCCGAGAGCGCCCACATCGTTGGTCGCTCGTCGATCGACAATTCGCGGAAGGGTGCAATGAACGTACCCGCCAGTGGACCCACGACGACCACGATCGGTCCTTGCCCCTCAAGCAAGAGTCGCCACGGCGAGTAAGCCGGCACATCGAAGTTCGCGGGCGGCTCACCGCGCCCGAGGCGCAGATAGGAAGGATGCTTCCGATCGCCTGCCATCCGTACGACATGTTCGATATCCTCATCGAAAGTGGGGATGAACGCGGCCATGTTATCAAGCGTTAGCAATACGCCGTAATCCTCGATCGCGTGGTGAGTGGGGCCCATCACGCCATAGCCGAACCCGCCGCCGTTCCCGACCAGGGTGACCGGAAGATCGTGAAAGGTGATGTCATTGCGAATCTGTTCGAACGGTCGAGCATAGCAGAACGGCGCAATGCTGTAGGCCCAGACGTCAAAACCCTGTTTCGCTAAGGCAGCCGAAACCGATACCATGTTCTGCTCAGAAACGCCGGCGTTAATAAACCTTGAGCCCATCGCCTTCTGGAGCGGTTCCAGCGCCATGAACCCAAGGTCTCCGGTCAAGAACACCATGTCGCTGCGCTCCGAACGACGGACGAGTGCGTCGCAAAACTGTTTCCTCACAACGCGTTCTGTTCTCCGACTGCTTTTTCAAATGTCTCTTTGTTCAAGGGTAAGTAATGCCACTCCATGCGGTTTTCCATGAAGCTAACGCCGTGGCCCTTAACTGTCCGCATGACGATGATATTAGGACCAACGCACTCGCGCGCGAAGGCTCCGCGCAGCGCTGCTGGATCATGCCCATCGATTGTCACGAAATCTGGATCGAATCCCCGAAGCTTGCCGGATAGGCCCTCCATTGAAGCGATTTCCGCGGTCGAGCCGAAACCCTGAAGCCTGTTCTCATCGATGAGGACCGTCAGGTTCTCTAGCCTATGGTGAAGGGCGAAGATCAGAGCCTCCCAGGTTGAGCCCTCTTGCCATTCGCCGTCCGAGGTAAGGCATAAGACGCGGCCTTTTTTCTCGTGCAGCCTAAGACCAAGGGCGGTTCCGGCGGCCAGGGATAGACCGTGACCCAGGCTTCCTGTTGCAAAATGGATGTCCGCGAGGCCTGCGGCCGGCGGGTGGCCCGCAAGGAGGGTATCGTCACGATGAAAGCTTCTTAGATCCGCGTCGCTCAGCCTACCGACACTCCACAGCGCGGTGTAAAGCGCGCCGGCCGAATGACCTTTGGAAAGGACGAAAACGTCGTCTTCATTCAGGTACTCTCGAAAGGTTACTACCAGAGCGTCGAGGGCGGACAAATTGCCGCCAATGTGCCCGACTCCGCTTTCGAAGTGCATTTGCAATAGCTGAATTCGAGCTTCTCTTAGATCACCCATGGTTGTTTCGCCGCGCGAGCGTTTCACTCTGGAGTTTCCGATCCCCCGTCGGCAACGGGCCTTATGCCATTGTGATTCGTTCCGCGCGCCTCTTTTCCGCCCGCAAGCGCGATGACCCGGATATAAGACTCCGAAGAACACCTGCTATATGCGGATGGCAAAGCATGCGACGGTGGATCAAGTCGCCGGGCACAACGTGCTGCCGATTCCCAACCTGATCGTGCCACTCGCCATTTCGTTCTTCACGTTCGAGTTCGTGCACGTGCTCGTCGATGTCTATCTTGGAAAGATCCTTGCACTCGATTTGCTCGACTTCGCCGTGTTCACGATGTTTTTCCCGACGCTCGTGGCCGGGCCGATCAAGCGTTTCGAGAGCTTTGCGCCGCAAGTGCGATCGAATCGAGATACCGTCCGCGCCGACGTTTCTGCTCAACGTCTATCGCATCGTCATAGGTTTGGCCAAGAAAACGATCATCGCGGACTCGATGGCGCTGTTCGTTCAGCCGCTCCTGACGCCGAGCGACATATACGGGCGTCTGGACTATTGGGTCGCGATGTTTGCTTATGCCGCCAAAATCCACTTTGACTTCAGCGGTTACTCCGATATTGCGATCGGAATGGCCGGGATTGCTTGGGCTGCGCATTCCGGAGAATTTCGAGAGGCCGTACCACGCGCCGAACATCGCTCAGTTCTGGCGCCACTGGCATATGTCGCTTTCGAGTTGGATCCGCGACTATATCTTCATCCCGCTCGGCGGGAGTCGAGGTTCGCCGTTCTTGACGGCGTGCAACCTCTTCGTCGCGATGGGATTGGCCGGTCTCTGGCATGGCGCAGCTTGGACGTTCGTCGTGTGGGGGCTGTGGCACGGTGTCGGCCTCGCCCTTCACCGTTCCTGGCAACTCACGATCGTGCCCAGGGTCGCCATCTTACAGGCCGGCGGCCGGCTCGTCCGGATAGCCTCGGTCGGCGGAACCTTCGCGTTTGTCGTGGTCGGATGGCTGCTGTTCGCTGCTCCGTCGTTTGGGAACGCGTATCAGGCGTTCATCCACTTGTTCGTCTAGTTCGCCTGTATCTTAACGCCCGAAGAGGCGGTCGATCGCGCATCAAACCATGGTGCCGAATCGTGCGCGCGATGCACCGCACGTAGTGCGCGTTCGACCGTTCAGCGCAGCGGTAGCTGTTCGCCGTGCGCGATGGTACGGTAGTAGCGGTGCTCGTCGCTCGCGATGCGCGCCTTCACGATGCTGCGGTTCCCGAGCCGCGCGACGGACTCCACCGCGAAGCCGCACTCGACGAGCATAGCTTCGACGCAGGGCGTCGTTGGCGCCCAGTAGTTGGTAGGATCGGCGTTGAGCGCCATGCCGGGGCAGAACAGCGCAACCGGAAGCGACGCCAGCTCGGGATAGTCGTCATCGGCGACGTGCGTTTCCAGGTACAACTCGCTTCGGCACAGTTTGCGAATCGTCGAAAACGCGCGAATCGAATCGGGCAAGTGGTACAGCAGCCCGAGCATGAGGACGACGTCGAACGTTCCGATCGCCTCCGGCCGCAGGTTGTAGATGTTCTCTTGCAGGTACCGGACCTGCGATCCGAGCAAGCCGGCGGCGATCGAGAACCCCGTCGCGGCCGCCGGGAGGTAGTCGACCGCAAGGACGTCGGCCCCGCGACGCTCGCTTTCGAACGCGAAGAAGCCGTCGCGCGTTCCGATGTCGAGGACGGTCGCGCCGCGCAGGTCGCCGGGGAGGTTCAGCGCTTCGAGCGACCGCGACGAATCGTTGATCCCCGGCGTCACCAAGCCGGGCACTACTTCGATCCGGTGATACCAGTTCGGGTACGCGTCGACGAGCTCGCGAGCGCGGGCGCCGGCGTTCGTGACATCAGGCGACGAGTTCATTCGACGAATCTCCCGGACATGTGCAAGGCGGTCAGTCGTTCGCCGATCCAGGCCACGCGCCCCGCGACGACAGTCGCCACGGCCAGCGGGGAGTAGCGGGAGAGAATATCGGCACTGGCACGTTCTCCGCGTTGCGCCGCCTCCGCCGGGCTCGCGTAAATCTGCTGCAGCGCGGAGGCGGCGTCGTCGATATCCGGG
>PLDY01000102.1 GCA_003136895.1 Candidatus Erabacter solicola
CGCGGCGAATCGCCGTGCATTTCTGGCCGGCCTTTGAGGTCATCTCGCGGACGACTTCGCGGATGAAAAGATCAAACTCAGCGGTCCCAGGGCCGGCATCGGGCCCGAGGATCGCGGCATTGAGCGAATCACGTTCGGCGATAAAGCGCACGGCGTTGCGTGCGATCGAGTCGTGGTTACGCAACTTCAGCGACGTCTCAAGCGAGCCGGTAAATGACACGACATCTTGACCGCCGAGATGGTCGAGCAAGTCGCCCGTTCCGCCGACGATCAACTGCACGGCGCCTTCGGGCAGGATACCGGATTCCAGGATCAGCCGAAAGACGGCCTCTGTAACGTACGACGTCGCGGTTGCCGGCTTCACGATCGCGGGCACACCGGCGATCAAGGCCGGCGCGAGCTTTTCGAGCATGCCCCAACACGGGAAGTTGTAGGCGTTCACGTGCACCGCGACGCCGTGCATCGATGTCAGTACGTGCCGCCCGATGAACGTTCCGTTCTTGGAAAGGCGCTCAACTGCGCCGTCGAGTGCGAAGCGCTCATCGGGCAGTTCACGCCGGCCCTTCGAGGCAAATGAGAAGAGCGTTCCGATCCCGCCGTCGATATCGATGAGGTGATCGCGCCGCGTCGCCCCCGTATCGAATGAGATATCGTAAAGCGGTCCCTTGCGCTCGTTGAGATAGGTCGCGAGTTCCTTGATAAGCAGCGCCCGCTGATGAAAGGTGAGAACGCGCAGCTTCGGTCCTCCGACCTTGCGCGCGTAACGTACCATCGCACCAAAATCTAATCCAGCGCTCGAGGCAAGCGCCACCACGTGGTCGTCGATCGCGCTCGGAAGCTCGACGAAACCGTCGCGCGCCGAATACCAATCGCCGCCGGCATAGCTCTGGAGTTTAGCGGGCGCTATAACCAGGGCGAGTACGTGTCCGCGTAAACGTTGCTGTAGAGATCGCCCGCCTCGGGCGATGGCTCGAGCTCAATCTTGTCCGTGGCCGCGTTCACGAGTTCGGTGATCGCGACGCGAAGCGCCGTGAGCTCGGCCTCGCTGATGACTCCTTCGGCGACCAGCCGCTCCTCGAAGCGCGGGACCGGATCGAGTTTGCGCTGGGCTTCGACCTCTTCGCGCGTGCGATAGGTGCGGTCGTCGTCGTCGGTCGTATGCGAGAGGAAGCGGTAGCACTTGGCCTCGACCAGCGTCGGCCCCCCGCCGACCGCAGCCCGCTCGCGCGCCTCGTGCACGGTTGAATAGACGGCGACCGGATCGAACCCATCGACGATGACGCCGTGCATCCCGTAGCCGACGGCCTTAGCCGCGATGTCTTTGTTCACCATCTGCTTGGATTGGGGCGTCGAGATCGCCCAGCGATTGTTCTCGCAAATGAACACAACCGGCAGCCGGTGCACGGCCGCAAAGTTCATCGCCTCGTGCCACTCGCCTTCGCTGGTCGCGCCGTCCCCAAACTGGCAGAAGACCGCGCGCCCGGTGTCTTTCCGCAGTCTGAGCGCGTAGGCGGCGCCGACCGCATGCGTGCACTGCGCCGCGATGATCGAGCTGATGGAGGCGATGCCCATCTCGCGCGCGGTGATGTGATTGATGATGTTGCGACCGCCAGTGCGGTCGGTCGCGCGTGCGAACTGCGAGCGAAAAACGTCGTCGAGCGGAAAGCCGCACGCCAAGATCAGGCCCGTGTTGCGATAGTACGGGTACAGTAAGTCCTTACCACGTACGAACGCGGCGCCCGTGCCCGCTTGCACGGCCTCGTGCCCTTCGGAGCCCATCGCAATCGCGATCTTGCCTTGGCGATTCAACTGAAAACCGCGCGTATCGACCGCGCGCTGCGTGAGCATATTGCGTAACAACATCAGCAACCGGTCGTTGCCCACATCGTGACGCGATCGTGCCAGCGTATCGGCCATGCTTGCTTACTCTGTGAACAACGCGCGGTCTCCTTCGCGCAATGCGTTTTGCCCCTGGACATTCATAAAAACGAGGTCTATACTAAAGGCGTCTCGAGACAAGACTCCCTAGAGCCGCGGAGGAGGGCGATAATCTCGCAAGATCCACCGGGTCAGAGTAACGGAGCCTGCGAAGCCGCTTCGTCAACGGCGTAAATGCGTCAGAAAATGCACGCAATACGCAACCGCACGGAAGTTCTCCGTCACGACGCGCGCACGTGCTCCGAAAACCAACGATTGAACGCCGCGCCGATGCGCGGCGTTCGCGTTTGCGGCCCGCTTGCGAGAGGCCGGGGCCTACGAGTTGGGACGCCGGACGACCGCGCGCCCGTCGTCGTTGGGCGCCAAATATAGGCGCCCGTGCGCGTAATCCGTGTAGAGATCGAAGTAGCGCAGCAGATCGGCGCCGATCAGTCCGTCGGCAGCGACGGGGAACGATCCGCGCGAGATGACGCGGTAGACCACGAACTTGTGGAATGCGAGCGGGCCGAGTTCGATCGTCGCTACCTGGTACGGTTCGGTTTGAATCGCCCCGCCGACGCCCGCATAGCGGCGCCCGCGGTTCTCGCCGCCGCCCAGATCGACCAACGCTCTTGGATAGCGGCGCGCAAAGTAGTCGAAGATGACGAGCGAGCCCGAGGCGCCCGTGTCGAGCACGAAGCGCTCGCCGAGGGCGCCGTTGATACGCACGTCGACCTGCGGCGAACCGCCGCCGAGTCGCGCGTCGAGCGCGATCGCATCGCCGCCGGGCGGAGCGAACGCATCGCGCGGAACCGCGCTGATCTCCTGATGTGCGTAATCGATTTTCAACCCGAGGGCATCAATAAAATCAAATCCAAGGAGGCCGACGACCTTCGTGCGGGCGCCCCCCATGCGCAGGCTGGGAATCGTCGCCACGACGACGTCGTGCATTCGCAGATCGCCGATGCGTATCTCTGGAATGACGGCATGGCCGCCGCTAAAGCGCTGCGCGCTCCCCGCATACGAACGCACGCCGACGACCGCTAGTCCGAGTTGTTTGGCGACATCTGCGTCGATTGCGATCTCGCTCGCCCCCGTATCGAGGAGAAAATCCAGCCCGCGTCCAGCGATGTCAATCCGCACGTAGATTTGATCGTGGTCGAAATGTGCCGGCAGCATGACGGGCCCCGGCGGCGCCGGGAACTCGACCAGCGCGCGGCGATCGGGCGGGATTGCGAGTTCGGCGTCAGCCACGTCGGCGTCGCTATCGACGACGACTTTGTAGTCCGCGGCGTTTTCAGGATGCCCGTCCTCCAGCGTCCAATGCCAGGCGCGCTCGTGTCCGGCGACCCGCCGAAAGTCGTCGTAGCGTGTGGTCGTCGTCCCCGATGCTGAAAGGACATCACGCCGGACGATACGCCAAGTCGATGCATCGATGTATTCCTTGGTTCCGTACCCCGACAGACTCAGGTTCGCAACGACGTACCCATCGGCGGGCGGAGCGAGGCGGTGAACGCTTGGTTCGTAGTCCTCGTGCGAGGCGAATCCGGGATCGGGCGTGTCGCGCACCGTTTCGCCGTTCTCGTTTTGATGCCAATCCATTGCGCCGAGACGTCCGATCTCGGTGTGCAGCGGTCCCTCTTCGTAGATCGTCCTGAAATCGTCGCCGCGCCGGACGGTCCGGTGACTGCCGGAGAGCGAGGCGGACGTGAACGCGATCGTCAAGTGCTCGCGCGCGGGCAGCGGACCGGCCACATCGGCGACATGCGCGAGAATCTCCGTTGCCGAAGGAAGCACAAGCTCGGCCGCTCGGCCGTTTCCGAATCCGGCGAGCAGAAGGGCGAGGATTGCGGCGACGGAGATGCGCAGGCGCGCTGACATGGCTACAGGAACCATTCGGTAGGGAGAACCTCCAAGCATGTCGTTGACCGACTCCAGATCCCATCTCGTCATCCCGGAAGGCGGACTGCTGCCGGCGCCGGCGGTTCCGCAACCCAACATCTACCCGATGGAATGGCGCGTCGAAACGCCCAAGCTCGCGGAGCTCTACGAACGCTCGAAGCGGCATATCTATAACCCTTCCGATTTTCCGTGGGACGAGTTGCGCCCCGAAGACTTCACACCGGAGCAGCGCATCGGCATCATGTACTGGTATGCGGTGCTCGCCAATTTCGACGGCTCCGGCCCGGCCGTCTTCGCGAAGGCGACGATCCACGCGTTCGAGCAGCATACCGAAGACCCAATTCGCAAATGCTTCTTTTCGATCACGCGCGACGAGATGAATCATGAGGAGTGCTGTCAGCGCGTCATTCAAAAACTCATTCCGGGTGGCCCGCTCGATTTCGAGCCTGCGACCGACCTCGAGCGCGCGGCGATCAATAACATTCAGTGGCTCTACCACAACGGCGGGCGCTATTGGAAAGGCTACGGCGAGTCGCTCAGCAAGTACCCGCTCTCGGTTCTCTTCACATCGTTCATGATGGGCGAAGTCGCGAGTTCGACGCTGTTCTTCGGCATGTCGAAGAAGGCGACGCATCCGGTCTTCCGTGAAATCTTCACAAAGGTCGGGCAAGACGAGGCGCGCCATCTCGCGATCTGCTTGACGATCCTGCAAAAAGACTGGCCGGGACTGACCGACGAGTACAAGAAGCTCATCACCAAGCAGTTGCGTGCCGGCTTCGTCTTTCTTTCCATGATCCTGTGGGAACCGCCCAATCAGTTTTGGGAGATTCCGGATTATTTTCTGCCCAACCATCGCGTGCTCGTACAGCACGCGCGCGATGGCGGCCTCGGCGTTCTCACGTATGAAGAGCAGGCCGACAACTGGCGCGTGGCGCTGGCGCGTGTTCGCGCGATCGTCGAGGAATGGGGCATCGAGTTCCCGGCGATCCCCGAACTCGACCTCGACGGCGTCNNGGGTTTCTACTTGACCGAAGTACGGAGGATGCGCCAGAACATCGCTGAGAAACAGATCGACCGCGACGTCGTCGCCTTCGACGTCAATCTCCAGCGCCTCGCCTGCGCGCAGATTGCGCACGCTGCCCGCGATCGGATGACGGAGCGCGATCTCGATCACGCGCTCGCGAAAGCCCACGCCTTGCACGCGGCCGTGCAGGACGACCACCTCGCGTTTCACAACCTCACCCGCCTATGCGCACGTCGTACCAGCATCCGGAGGTCGAGACGCTTGACCGCGCCGCGCTGGAGGGCCTTCAGGATCGCAAATTGCGCGCGCTCGGCGAACGCCTCTCGCGCAGTCCGGAGTGGGTCGAACACTTTGCCAAGTTCGGCTTGACGCCGGCGGAACTCACGGGTCGTAACGCGCTCGCGCGTCTCGGAACGCTCGAGAAGGGCGATCTGCGTGCGCGGTACCCATTTCCGTTCCTGACCGTCCCGATGGAGAAGGTAGCGCGCTTCTGCGCCACCTCGGGAACGACCGGCCTGCCCGTCATGTTCGGCTACACGGAGCGTGACATACGCGAGCTCTTGCCGTCTCAAATGACCCGCCTGTTGCGCGCGGCCGGCGTCGAACCCGGCGAACGCGTCTACCAAGGATACGGATACGGTCTCTGGGTTGGCGGCGTTGTCATGGATTGGGCTCTGCTCGCCTATGGCTGCACCAACTTCGGCATCGGCCCAGGCCGCGCCGAGGCCGTCGTCCAGTGGCTGCGCGATCATGCGTATACGGTCTGCACGATGTCGCCGCTGTGGTTGATGACCCTCGTCAACGCGGCGAAGGCGCAGGGGATCGATCCCAAGCGCGATTGGAAATTGCGGCTCGGAGTCTTCGGCGGCCAATCCGTCTCCGCGGCCTTCCGAGACGAACTCGAGGCCGCGATGCCGGAAGGGTTCGTAGCGCAGAACATCTATGGTTCGACGGAGAGCGGCGGACCGAACCATGGAATCTCGTGTCCGTACTCGCACGATGCCGACGAGATGCACCTCATCAATGAGGATACGATCTTGACCGAGATTCTGGACCCGGCGACGCTCGATCCGGTGGGACCTGGCGGCACCGGCGAGATCGTGTTCACGACCCTCGAGCGTGAAGCTTCACCGGTCGTGCGCTGGCGTACGCGCGATCTGGTCAAGCTTTCCGAAAATCCGTATGGGTGCAAGTGCGGCCGGCAAGCCTTCCCGCTGATCGGCCGGATCATTGGCCGAAGCGACGACATGCTCAAGGTGCGCGGCTCGATGGTCTACCCGTCGCAGATCGAGGACTGCATAGCGTCGCTTCCGGCCACCGTCAACGAAGCATGGCAGATCTACATCGATCGCGAAGATCGCATCCTCGAAGAAATGGCCGTCGCGGTCGAACGGCGCATGGATGCCGTTACGACCGATGACGACGTGCGCGACGCGCTGGAACGCGCGATCCGCTCGCGCCTCGGGATCAGGGTTCACGTCGAGGTGCATCCGGAAGGCACGTTGCCGCGGTATGAAGCCAAAGCCGTGCGCGTCATCCTGCGCTCCGGCAAGGCGGGCCCCGAATGAGCTTAGTGGCTCGCGTGGTGGCGGCGATGTACGCACGCGATCGCGTAGCGCAGGCGCTCGACATCGCTCTCGAAGAGGTGCGTACCGGTTACGCCCGCTGCGCGATGACCGTGCGCGAAGACATGTTGAACGGACACGACATCTGCCACGGCGGCTACCTCTTCACGTTGGCGGACACGGCGTTCGCGTACGCCTGCAACAGCCGCAACGACGTCAACGTCGCGCTGCAGTGCTCGATCGCGTTTAGCGCCCCGGCGCACGTCGGCGATCGCCTCGTTGCGACGTGCGAGGAGCGTTCCAAATCGAAACGTACCGGCACCTACGATGTTACGGTGACGGGGACCGACGGCGCGACGCTCGCGC
>PLDY01000087.1 GCA_003136895.1 Candidatus Erabacter solicola
CTGCTCGATGAGCCCACGCGCGGCATCGATGTCGGCGCGAAGGCGGAGATCTACGATCTTATGACCCGGCTGGCGGCGCAAGGAACGTCCATCGTGATGGCGTCGTCGGAATTGCCGGAAGTGCTCGGGATGTCCAGCCGCATCGGCGTGATGCGCGGTGGACGCATCGTGCACGTCTACGCGCGCGGTGAAGCCACCCAAGAGTCGATCATCGAGTTCGCCACCGGAGCGTCTGCGGCATAGATGACTGCAGGCCGCCGCCAAGCGCTGTTCCGACTCGGAATATTCATCGTCGGCATGACGCTGCTGCTGATCGCGCTCGACCACTGGACGCACGGCGCGTTCCTGCGTCCATTCAACGTCAGCAATGTGTTGAAGCAGATCGCGGTGTATGCGGTGCTGGCGGTCGGTCAAACCCTCGTGATCATCACGGCCGGCATCGATCTCTCGGTCGGTTCGCTGATCGAACTGACCGGCGTCGTGATGGCGCAGTTCGCCAACGCCATGCCGTTCAGCGGTTTTCCTTTGATCGTCGCCACGCTCGTCGTCGGCGTCGCCGTCGGCTGTACGGCGGGGCTGGTCAACGCGCTGCCGGTCGTGCGCTTGAACTTGCCGCCCTTTATTACGACCTTGGCGATGATGCTGATGGCGCGTGGGCTCGCCTTCAAACTCGCGAACGGGCGGCCGATCGCGCTGAACTCGAATGCCTTCGATGGCATGGGGACAGGTTTTCTGTTCGAGGATATTCTGCATCGCGTGGGGTTACCGGGGATTCCGATCGCCGTGCTTTGGATGGCAGTCTTGGTCGCGGTCTTCGCGATCATTTTGATTCGCACGCCGTTCGGGCGCTACGTTTTTGCGATCGGCGGCAACGAAGAAGCCGCTCGCCTCGCCGGCATCAACGTCAAACTGATCAAGACCGCCGTATATGTGATCTCGGGTGGTTGCGCGGCGATCGCCGGGCTGCTCTATATGGCGCGCTTCGCCTCGGGCTCGCCCAACACCGGAATCGGCAGCGAGCTGCAGTCGATCGCGGCGGTCGTCGTCGGCGGCACGAGTCTGGCCGGCGGGCGCGGCAGCGTCATCGGCACGTTCTTCGGCGCGCTGCTGATCGGACTGCTCAACAACGTGATGAATCTGCTCAACATCGAATCGTACACGCAGGACATCGTGCTCGGCGCCGTCATCCTGCTCGCCGTGATCGTCGACGAACTGCGTAAACGGTATCTGAGCCGCTAGTACGTAATCTCCGGGTCGGGCGTCTTTTTCGGCGGCTTGTGCTGATACGGCGTGAGAATCTTTCCGCGATTGCCTTGAACGCCGATCAGCACGTCGCAGAGCGCGCTCGTGGCAATGGTTTCGATCGCGCGGCCGAGCGGTGCGCCCGAATACTTCCCTTCGTGATACGCGCCGAGCACGATCAAGTGTGCGTCGCGCCGTTTGGCCAAATCGAGCACGCCCTGTGCGACCTGGCGCGCTTTGATCGTCTCGGTGCGAATCTCGATACTCTTCTGACGCGCGATCGCTTCGGCCGTCGCCAGCACGTCGAGCGCGTGGCGCTGTTCGACCTCCATGACGGCGTCGGGCGGCAACGTCAACGGGACCTCGATGACGTACGCGGCCAGCAGCTCGGCCCGCTCGCGCTGCGCGAGCCGAACCGCCAGGGCCATCATGTGCTCGGAATGAATCTCGGCCGAGAAGACGACGATGACGCTTCCGATGATGTCTTCGACGTCGCGTTCCGTTTCGCGCGCCGCACGCTCGGCGGTCGTCGTGGGCGGATGCAACATCCAGTACATCGTCGCGGCGGTCGCCGCGAGAATGGCGAGCGCGATCAGGACGCCGACCAGGTGCGGCTGAATCTCGAGACTCATGCGCCCCTCCGCGCGGTCCGGTATTCGTAGAAGCGGAAGCCGCCGAGCAAGATCATCGCAACGCCGAGCACGTAACCTGGGGCTGCGCTCCACTGCAGGCCGGCGCTGCCGGCCATCCGCACGATGACGACCGCTCCGAGGAGCATGAAGATCGATCCGGTAACGAGGCGCGCGCGCGCGTAGCCTTCGCTTCGAACGATGCGCCTCATGGCGCGGGCTCGCCGGAGCGCAGCCGATCGCTCGCCTTGACGTTTGCGATGTACTCGTCCATCAGCTCGAGTTCGCCCGCGTTCTTGAGGATCTGCGCTTGCTGCGAGCGCCAGTCGTGCTTCTGCGAACCGAAGACCGGCAATCCCTTACGCTTGCGGTAGACCAAGTAGGCGATCAGGCCCAAGATAATCCAAGACGGTCCGGCGATCCGGCCGATCAGGTGCGTGAGCATCGTGAAGATCAAGATCGAGAAGATGCCCGCGAAGCCGATGACCGCGACGATTGGGAACTCGACCCGCACGCCGCGGTACTTGAACGGAATATTGAACGGCATCTTAAACTTGCGTGGGCTTTCGGGGTCGTTCAGTCGCAACGCGATCAAGGCGATGAAGACGAACGAGTAGCTGGTCGCCGCGCCGAACGCATACAAGTCGCCGAGGAACGTGATGCCGTCCTCGCCGCGGAAGAGCCGTGCGTAGGTTTCCTTGAAGAAAGGCGAAAGGCTCGGCAGCGCAGCGAAGAACAACTCCAAGATCGCGAAACTGCAGAAGACGACGATTGAGACGGCCGGCGTGCGAAACTTCGGATGGACCTTCTTGAAGAGGCTCGGCAGCAGTTGCGTGTGGCTCATCGCATAGGCGATCCGCGAGCTGCCGAAGACGCCGGAGTTGCTCGAGATCAGCAGCAGGATCGCGCCCAGAACCGGGACGTACAGCGCCGCGAGCGCGCCGTAGTACGGAATCATCGAGGCGAGTACTTGGACCGCGGCGCCGTTGTTGTCTTCGTTGCCGAGATAGTGCCAGAGCGCTTGCGCGTGGCCGTGTGCGTCGGGCGGGATCGGCGTCCACGGCTGCAAGCCGAGCGCCAAGTTTGAGTACGAGAGCGCGAAGATCAAGATCGTCAAGATCAAACTGATTGACGTGCGCGGGATGACCGAGGCGGGGCGCTGCGTCTCCTGGGCCGCCTGCGAGATCGATTCGAGGCCGACGAACGAGATGATCGCGAGCGAGACGCCGTTCATCAGGTTGAACGGGGTCGGCCAGGCGCTCTGCATCGTATGGATCAGAATCTCGGGCCGGAAGGCAAAGAGAAAACCGAAGAAGAGGATCGCCGTTTCGCTTGCGATATCGAGCCCGCTGACGATTTCGTTAAACGCCGAACTTTCGCGCACGCCAATCACGTTGAGCCATGCGAGCCCGGCAATGACCGCAAAGACGACGCCGAAGTGCGTCCACGGATGCGCCGTGAACGCGAGGAACGGCAGCAGCTTGCTGAGATAGTCGATACAACTCCACGCGAACAGCACGATGTCGATCGTGAAATCGAGCAGCACGGCCCAGCCCGCGATGAAGCCGAAGATATCGCCGAGTCCGCGCAGCACGAAGTACTGGCCGCCGCCCGCGACCGGATAGGCCGCGGCGAGTTCGGTATAGGCTAAACCGACGCAGACGTAGACGAGGCCGGCGAACAGAAACGCGACGTTCGAAGCGCCGGCGGCGGCTCCGAGAACCAGGCCGAGTCCCACGAAGATGTCGGCGCCGACGTCGGAATAACCCCACGAAAACGAGCCCCACGGTGTGACGGAGCGTCGAAGCGAGGGTTGTTCTTCGGCAGCCTTCTTTGCGCTGACGCTATCGGGCATCGAGAGCCCGCGTCCCCGTCATGAGGTCCGAAATCCTGCGCGCGGCGACGGTCCTCACGCGAATGCGCCGCGATGCAAGCTCGGCGTACCCCTTTCCAGCGTAACGACGTCGAAACGGACTTTCGCGGTTGGCGGTAGGAATTGCAAAAAATCTCCGGCGAGGGCGCGGATGCGTGCACGCTTGCGCGCGTCGACCGCCGCGATTGCGGAGCCGAAGCGCCGCCCCGTGCGCGCTTTCACCTCAACGAAGACGAGCGTGTCGCCATCGCGAGCGACGAGATCGATCTCGGCGCCGGGTCCGCGCAGGTTGCGCTGCAGGATCCGATAGCCGAGCGACTCCAGGAAGAGCGCCGCAGCGTCTTCGCCCGCCCGGCCGGCGAGCGAGCTCACGCCGGTTCGAGATCGAAGAGCGTCAGCGCGTTGGCCACGCGAAGAAAGTGTCGGCGGTGATGTTCGCAGGGGCCGTGCTGGGCCAGCGCCTCGATGTGTTGCGGCGTGGCGTAGCCCTTGTGGGCAGCGAAGCCGTACTGTGGGTGCAAGCGGTCGAGATCGGCGAGAAGTTCGTCGCGATGGACTTTGGCGACGATCGAGGCGGCCGCGACGCTCGCGCACTTCGCATCACCCTTGATCACGGGCAGTTGCTCGCCCAGGAACGAACGCAGACGCACCGCGTCGGTCAGCAGATACTCCGGCAAGCGGCCGAGCGCATCGATCGCGCGCTGCATCGCGAGCAAGCTGGCGTGGTAGATATTGAAGCGCTCGATCTCCTCGACCGAGGCTTGGCCGATCGCCCAAAACGCGGCGCGCTCCTTGATCGCTTGCGCCAACTCGATCCGCAACTCTGGCCGGACTTGCTTCGAATCGTTGAGGCCGGTCAGCATCAGCGGCTCGCACAGGACGACGCAGGCGGCGACGACCGGGCCCGCGAGCGGACCGCGCCCTACTTCGTCGACGCCGCCGATGAAGGTGAAGCCGCGCTCGAGCGCCGCGCGTTCGTAGCGGTGCAGCCGTACCAGCCTGCGGCGCTCGCGTTCGCGCGCGAGGCGCCGCTTATTCGAGCGTGATTCGTCCGAATTTGCCATCGCTGAAATCCTTGATATAGGACCAAGCGGCGTTGTGCGTATCGGCGATGTTACCATGCCGCACGAAGCCGCGCGATTGCGCGTAGGTTTCCAAGTCGGGGACGGAGTCCGCGTAGGCCGTCGTCGCCGCCCAGGCGCTGAAGCGCGCGACAACGTCCTCCGCATCGAAGCGGGAGCGCGGGACGGCGCCGACCAGCGCCAGCTTCCATTGCGCCTCGGGCGTATCGATCTTGGGGACGAGGATGCCGGCCGTATCCATCAGTTCGAGCGCCGGCGTGACGCGAAACCACTGCGCGCTGCGCGTGACGCCGGCACGGTCTTCGGTCTTGGCGACATTTCTCCCGACCAGCGCGTTGATGACCGTCGATTTACCGGCGTTCGGAATGCCGACCGCGATCGCACGTGCGCTGCGC
Source organism: Candidatus Erabacter solicola (assembly GCA_003136895.1). Taxonomy (GTDB): domain Bacteria; phylum Vulcanimicrobiota; class Vulcanimicrobiia; order Vulcanimicrobiales; family Vulcanimicrobiaceae; genus Erabacter; species Erabacter solicola. Next base: position 5,222 of record PLDY01000087.1, read on the forward strand.
TTGGAGGAGGACAGCTCGCTCAAGGCTGTCTGCAGCCGGGCGGTTCCGGAGGGTTCTTTGGCCGCAACCGCGACCACGATGTCGCCCGCGTCGCGCAGACGCGCGAGCCAGGCTTCGGTTGCGACCGGGTCGGCCAGGTCTTCGCGCGCCAGAATGCGCAGGCGCGGTTTGTGCGACGCGATCCGTTCGAGCGCGGGATTCGCGCCCGAGCGCGGAACGCGCGCATCGATAACTTCGAGCACCACATCGAGGATCTTCAGGTCCTCGGCCAGCCGGCGCATGGCTTTTGCCATGTGGCCGGGGTACCACTGGATCGCGGGCCCGATCACTTCAAGGTGCCGAAGTGGCCGAGCGGCCATACGCCGAAGACCGCGCGCCCGATCAAATCCGCCACCGGTACGAAACCCCAAGTGCGCGAGTCATCGCTGTTCGCGCGATTGTCGCCGAGCACGTAGTAAGCGCCGGGCGGCACGACCGTCTCGGCCGAGCTGCGCTCGTCGCGGAATTGAACGTAGGGCTCGGGCTGCTCGAGGCCGTTGAGGACGACGTGGCCGCGCTCGATCCTGATGCGATCGCCGGGGAGACCGATCACGCGTTTGAGATAGACCGATGGAGCGGAGCGCTCGTGGCGGAAAGCGACGATGTCGCCGCGCTGCGGCTCGCCGAGGCGATACGCGAGTGCATTGATGAGTACGTATTCGTCCTCATCGATACGCGGTTCCATCGATAGACCGCTCACTTGCCCCGGCCGCAGACCCATGATGGCGAAGAGCAGTAGAACCAACAGAGCGAATTGCCACACCAGATTCGCCGCCGGTCTCCAACGCACACTTGGCGATACCACGGAAGGAGATGTTCGCTTCCTAAGGACGACCTCCCGCGCGTGATGCGCGCGGCTCGTTTTACTTTAGGATGCGCAGCCGGCCGGGCGGCCAGAACAACAAGAACGCGTGTCCGGTGAAGCCGGCGTTCTTTCCCTTTTCCGGTCCCGCGTAGAACGTTCCGCCGGTTTGCGCGAAGCCCCAGATGTGCGAATCTTCCGAATCGTTCCGGTTGTCGCCCATCATGAAGTAGCAGCCCTCGGGGATGCGGTCGGGCGCTTGCCACTTATCCCGCGGCGGGACGTTGGACTGCTCAGGTTCGAGCCGCGTTCCGTCGACGTAGATGCCGTAGTCCTTAATTTCGAGTTCGTAAGCGGGCTTAGCCGCGATGTAGGGTTCCACGAGCGCGACGCCGTTACGGTAGACGATGCCACTATGAACGCGCAGTCTCTCGCCGGGACTACCGATCAGCCGTTTGATGAAGTCGTCGGTCGTCGGGATCGGCGGAAGGAAAACGATGATGTCGCCGTCGTGCGGTTTGGTGAACCGGTATTCGAACTCGTTGGCCAGCAGAACATCGTGAATCTGTAAGGTCGGTTCCATCGATCCGGTTGGAATAAAGAACGTGCGCACGACAAACGTGATCAGCAGTAGTGCGACCAAGCCCGCGACGATGAACGCGTCGAGATACTCTTTGAGGACGACGTACGCGGGCGTGGCCGTGGTAGCGTCGCCCCCGGCCGGAGCCGGCGCCGCCGTGCGAAGGCGGGTCCGCAGCGTTAGCACTATTCGAATCAGCGCCAGAATGGCAATGAAACCAAGGAGTTGGATCGGGCTCACCGAGCCTCGCTTCCCCGGTTGGCGTGCAACGCTATTTCAGGATGCGCAGCCGGCCAGGTGGCCAGAACAAGAAGAACGCGTGTCCGGTGAAGCTGGCGTTCTTTCCCTTTTCCGGTCCCGCGTAGAACGTTCCGCCGGTTTGCGCGAAGCCCCAGATGTGCGAGTCTTCCGAATTGTTCCGATTATCGCCCATCATGAAGTAGCAGCCCTCGGGGATGCGGTCGGGCGCTTGCCACTTATCCCGCGGTGGGATGTTCGACTGTTCGGGATCGAGCGGCGTGCCATCGACGTAGATGCCGTAATTCTTGATCTCGAGCTCGTAGGCGGGCTTAGCCGCCGTGTAAGGCTCGGCGAGCGCCACATCGTTACGGTAGACGATGCCGCTGTGGATGCGCAGCTTCTCACCGGGGCTGCCGATCATCCGTTTGATGAAATCGTTGGTCGTCGGAATCGGCGGAAGAAAGACGACGATATCGCCATCGTGCGGTTTTCCGAGCCGGTATTCGAACTCGTTGACCAGCAGCACGTCGTGGATCTGCAACGTCGGTTCCATCGAACCCGATGGAATGAAGAACGTGCGCACGACAAACGTGATCAGCAGCAATGCCACGAGGCCCGCGACGATGAACGCGTCGAGGTACTCTTTGATGACGACATTGGACGCGGGAGCGACCGCGACGGCGGTTGCCTCGCCGTCGGCCGGAGCCGGCACGCGCGTGCGTCCGCCGATCCGAACCGTCATCGCGATGCGGATGAGGGCCAGGACGCAGATGAGACCGAGAAGTTGGATTGGGGTCACTGAGCCTCGCGTCGCGCGTTAACGCGCAACCTTCTTTTCCTTGATACGCGCGGCCTTACCGATCTTTTCGGAGAGGTAGAAGAGCCGGCTGCGGCGCACGATGCCGCGCTTCGAGATCTCGATCTTTTCCACGCGCGGGCTATGGACGAGGAACGATTTCTCGACCCCGACGCCATGCGACATGCGGCGCACTGTGATCGATTCGCCGTTTCCGCCGCCCTTACGAACGATCACGACGCCCTCGAACATCTGGACGCGCTCCTTGCCGCCCTCGGTGACCCGCGAATAGACCTTCACGGTATCGCCCGGACGGAACTCCGGCACGTCGCTCTTCAACTGTTCGCGTTCGAGTAAATCGATGACGTTCATAGCAGCTTTCCTGGGGTCCACATACTCCCGCGGCCGGCAGCGCTTTCACGCGCCGGGCCTCGGGGACAACTCAGGGATAGTATCACGGCAGGGGGGGCAAATCAACGTCGCCGAGGTCGGGGCGGCGTTCCGCCGTCCGGGCCCGGGACCGTTCGCGGCGCCAGGCCGCTATCCGTTCGTGATCGCCTGAAAGCAGCACTTCGGGGACGTCGATTCCGCGAAACGACGGTGGGCGGGTATAGGCCGGCGCGTCCAGCAGGCCGCTTTCGAACGATTCGGCGACGAGCGAATCCGGATTGAGCGTACCTTCCAGCAGCCGGACCGTGGCATCAAGGAAAGCAAGCGCCGGAATCTCGCCGCCGGTCAGTACGAAATCGCCGAGCGAGACCTCTTCGGCGCCGTACACGTCGCTGAGGCGCTCGTCGATGCCCTCGTACCGGCCGCAGATCAAAATCAGCCGGTCGAGCCCGGCGAAACGTTGCGCGTCGGCCTGCCGGAACGGCCGGCCCGCGGCCGCGGTGACG
>PLDY01000013.1 GCA_003136895.1 Candidatus Erabacter solicola
CTTGAACCAGCCGACGACGTTCCACTTGAGGTGGCGAAAAAACATCGCCTACGCCCCGTAGATCTTCGGATCGGTCACGACATCGCTATCGACAACCAGATCCATGAAGTAGCGCGTCACGAAGACCGCGGTGACCAGCGAAAAGACGGTTCCCCAGAAGAGCGTGTACGCAAAGCCCTTCACGGTCCCGGTTCCGAGCATGAAGAGCACGCCCGCGCCGACGATCGTCGTCACGTGACTATCGAAAACCGCCGAGAAGGCGCGACGGAAGCCGATCTGCACCGAAGCCCGCAAGGTCTTGCCCGACCACAACTCTTCTTTAATCCGCTCGAAGATCAGGACGTTGGCATCGACCGCCATACCGATCGAGAGCACGAAGCCTGCGATACCGGGCAACGTCAGCACGGCCTTCACGCCGGCGAGAAGACCGAGCAACATCAGGACGTACAGGACGAGCGCGACGTCGGCCAGCACGCCCGGCAGGCGATAGAACGCTGCCATAAAGATTAACACCAGCGTCAAGCCAATCATCGAGGCATAGAGCGAATGCTCGAGGTCGATCTTACCGAGAATCGGACCGACCGTGTCGTTCTCGATCACGGTCACGGCGACGGGCAACGCGCCCGCGTTCAGTTCGTTCGAGATGCGGATGACTTCGTCTTCAGTGAACTGTCCCTCGATCTGCCCGTCGGTCGTGATCGTGCTCTGAATCGTGGCAGCCGAGACGAACTTCTTATCGAGAAAGATGCCGAGCAGTTTACCGATATTGGCTTGCGTCATCTTCCCGAACGCCGCGCCGTCTTTTGTTTGAAAGTCGATCTTCGGCCGGTTCGATTGATCGAAGGCCGCCTGCGCGCCCTTGAGGTCGGCGCCCGAGTAGACGATGGCGCCTGAGTCCTTGTACGCGCCGTTAGGATCGTCGCCGTATTTCTTATCGGCCGTCGCACGCGCACTGACGCGCTCGGGAACGATTTTGAAATCAAGCTTGGCGACATCTTTGAGAGTCTGCACCGCTTCGTCGGGATTCTTGACGTTGGGCAGCTCGACGAGGATGCGGTCGCTGCCGACCGGGGTGATCACGGGTTCTGAGACGCCCAGGCCGTTGATGCGGTTCTGAATCACGAGCTCGACCTGGCTCTGGACCTGCCGCGTGATGCTAGGGACCTCTTTAGAGGTATTCAGCTGCAGGAGCACGCGAACGCCGCCCTGCAGGTCCAGGCCAAGCTTGATCTTGGACTGGATCGGCAACACGAGGTAAAGGCAGAACGCCGCCGTTGCTAGCACGACGACGCCTTTAAGATAGGGTCTGAGTCGAATCCACATATATGATGATGCGCCCGGGAAAGGGAAGAACCCGCGTATTGTAGCAGGGTCGTCCCACCCCGTCAAACCGGTTTGTAGCGCCTTTTCGCCTAGGTCCTGCTTTCTTTTCGGGAGCCGTGTTGCATGGAATTGAAGACCGTCGACGCCGGCCTCTTACAATCTCGCTATCGCCTCACGAAGCAGCGAGCCGCCGTATTGCGCGCGCTCGGCGACGGAACGCATCTTTCGGCCGAAACGATTCTCGAGCGAGTGCGCAGCGAGATGCCCGGCGTCAGTCTCGGCACGATCTATCGGACGCTGGATATCCTGCGCGAAATTGGCCTGGTGCAAGTCTTCTCGCACGGAGGCAGCGCCGCGCGCTACGAAGCGGCATTGGAGAAACACCATCATCTGTTATGCAGCGAGTGTAAGCAGTTGACGAACGTCCAAGCCGATGGCATCGCGCAGATCGCGCACGATGTCGCCGAGAACGCCGGTTTTAGCCAGATCGACTACAGTCTGGCGATCGTCGGCAAGTGCTTGACCTGCGCGGCGATTCCCAAGAACGCGGTTACGTAAGAGCGACCGCTCCGCGCGGACTCTCCAGGACCATCGCCGGCCGTAATTCGAGTTCGGGCGGCAACTCACCGTACGCGAAGACGTCCAGCCGGGTTCCGAGCCGGCGCAACAGATCGCCGAGCGGAGCGCGCAGCTGCGCCGTGCAGACGAGAGCGGCGCGCTCGCGCGGAACGCGCGACGCGTAGGTCGACGCCGTAGCGCGCAAGTGCAGCGCGATCTCGGGTCCCGCGACCGTGACGCCGGTGCCGAGCCACGCACTCAGTTCCGCTTCAAACTCGGGGGCGACGAGAAGCGGCTCGAGCGCTGCGAGATTTCGCCGGCGTAGTTGTTGCGGGACGATGCGCCGTCGTGCGGCTTCGGCGAGTTCGCGCGGATCGCGCGTTGTCGCCGACGCCTCGACAATCGTCTCGAGCGTTGCAACGACGTCACGCGGCCAGGCGCGCTCCGCGAGCAAGAGTTCGAAGGTGCGCTGAACGACCGCTAGCGGCAGAGCATCGTTGCCGACCTCTTTAATCAGCGCGGGAACGCTGTTGCGCAGATGCTCGAGCAGCGTCTGCAACTCTTGCCGGCCAAGTAAGACCGCTGCGTGCGATCGCGCGACCTCGGCGAGATGCGAGCCGATAACTGAAATCGGATCGAAGACGAGCGCTCCCGCCGTCAGCGCCGCCTCGCGTGCTTCGGGCGCAATCCAGCAGGCGGGCATGTTGTAGACGGGTTCGTACGTCCGCTCACCAGCCAGACCGATCACGATCGCTTCGTCTGCCACCGCAAGAAGCGCGTCGAGGCGTAAGCGGCCTTCGCCCGCGAACGCGTCGCGCACCCGGATCGCATAGGTTGAAGGATCGCGTGAGAGATCGTCGCGCAAGCGAACCCCGGGCAGCACGATTCCCATCTCGACCGCGAGCCCGCGCCGGATCTCGCCGATCCGGTCAAGCAGCGCGTCGGCCAACGGTGGCATCAGGAGGGCGCCGAGTTCTGCGCCGATATCGATCGTCAACGCGTCGACGCCGACCAGCGCCAGCGCCGTCTCGGGCCGGCGAATCGCGACCCGCCGCGCGATATCGCGTGCGTCGCGTTCGTCGCGGACGCGGCGTTTGCGACGCGCGTCCGCCAACGCGGCGAGACAAAACGCTCCGGCGCCCAGACTCGCGAAGAGCGCGCCGGGCAGCGCCGGAACCAACGCCAACGCGAACGCGAAAATACCGGTGGCCCGCATGACCGCGGGCCGATCCAAAACCTGCGTCGCCAAATCGAACCCGAGCGATCCGTCGGCGGCGACTCGCGTCACCATCAAACCCATCGCCGTCGAGAGCAGAAAGGCGGGCAGCGTAGTCACGAGCGCATTCCCGATCGAGAGGATGGCGAACGTTCCGAACGCATCGATGGGGCTCATCGCGTGATAGGCCACGCCGACGATAACGCCTCCGATCAGATTCAAAACGACGATCGCGAGCGCGGCGACGGCGTCGCCCTTCACGAACTTTCCAGCGCCGTCCATCGCCCCGTAGAAGTCGGCCTCCTTCTGCACGAGCGCGCGTTTGCGCCGGGCGCCTTCCGCATCCAGCGCGCCGGCGTGAACGTCGGCATCGATCGCCATCTGCTTTCCGGGCAACGCGTCGAGCGTGAAACGCGCCGCAACCTCGGCGACGCGTTGCGAACCGGCCGCGATCACCACGAATTGAATGACGATCAGAATGGCGAAGACGATCAAACCGACGACGAGATTTCCGCGCACGACGAATTGGCCGAACGCCGGAACGATCGCGCCCACGCCGTCCTCGAGGTGTCCTTGCGTAAGGATGAGGCGCGTCGCCGAGACGTCGAGAGCCAATCGGAAGAGCGTTGCGATCAACAGGGTCGGCGCAAACGCCGAAAACTCAAGGGGATCGTCGACGGTAATGCTGATCAGCAGAACGACCGCCGAGCCGAGAATATCGAAAGCCAGCAGCGCGTCGAGCAAGACCGGCGGCAGCGGAACGAGCAGGATGCCTACGATCCCCAGGACCGCCGCCGCGAATCCGTACGTCGCGACGTTACGACTCAACCGAAATCCTCCGCTGCTGCAAGAGCACCGCTACGATGCGAGCCACATCCTCATACAGCTCCCGCGGAATGAACGCGCCGGCGTCACTTGTGCCGAACAGTGAGCGCGCGAGCACGACGTCCTCGACGACCGGGATGCCGAGCTGCGCGGCCCGTCGCCGTACGAACAGCGCGCCTTCATCGACCGCGCGTACGACGATGCGCGGGACCGCGATCTCCGGCGGCCGGTAAGCAAGTGCGATCGCGATATGGTTGGGATTGGTCACGACGAATGCGGCCTCGCGTAGCCGCCCGATCGAGCCGCGCACGAGCCCGCCATGCGCGCGCCGCCGCCGCATACGCAGGGACGGATCGCCCTCGCTCTGCCGCAGATCGCGTTTCAATTCGTCGAGCGACATGCGCAAACGGCGGCGCCACTTCGCGCTCTCGAGCGCCGCGCCGGCGAGCGCGAACGCGAGCCCGACTGCGAGCGCAATGCCAGCGGCGGCGCTTGCACCGCGGATCGCCAATTCGCCGATCGTTTCGGGCGTGCCGCCGCGTACCGCCTGTGCGAACGTACCGGTGAGGACCGGAACGAGTCCGAGTGCGACCGCGCCGGCCGCGACGACGGCTTTGACTCCGGCGAGCGCCGTCTCGCGCGAAAAGATCGTCTTGATCCCGTTCGCCGGATTCAAACGGGAGAAGTCGATCTTCGGGAACCTGAAGATCAGCTTTCCCGAGTGCGCTCGCCGGGCCGCAATCGCACCGGCCAAAGCGAACGCGGCGGGAAGCAATGCGGCGACGCCGATCAGCGCGAGCGATGCGAAGCTCGCGCGTCGATCTCGCGCCCCTTCGCTCAGCGCCGCGCGAGCCGCCGCGCCGAGCAGGGGCGACGCCAGGATGAGGCCGAGGGCGCCAGCCGCAAACGCCGCCACGCCCGTGATCTCCGTCGACCGCGGCATGTCGCCCTCGCGGCGCGCCCGTTCGAGACGGCCGGCCGTCGGCTCAAACGGCTTCTCCTCCGACATAACCCTCTACCGCAACCGCAGCGCGGAAAGATCGAACCAGGGCGTCGCCGCAGCCGGCAGGATCGCCGGGATACCGGCCAGCGTCGCGAGCAACGCACAAGCGATGACGACCCCAAATGAAAGCGTGAACGTCGAGAAACGCGGTACGATACGCGCGATCGACGCCAGAGCGATCTGCATGACGAGCACGAGAGCGATCGCGGGCCCCGCGACGAACAGGGCCGCGCGCAGCAACGTCGCCGGCAGCGTGACGGCGAACGTCGCGAGGCTCGTCGCGTCGAGTAGCGCACCCGGCGGTAGCGTCGAAAAGCTGCCCGCAAAACCGCTCAACGCGATGCGGAGACCACCGAGTGTGAAGAATCCCGCTGCAAACGCGAGCGACCAGAGCCGGCCGAACCCGGCTCCGGCAGGCATATTCGCGCTCGGAATACTGCCGCGAATCCCGACATAGTCGTCAAGCGCACGGCCGCCGGCATAGGCGCCGTCATACAGCAGCGAGGCGGCCGTTCCGATCGCCGCTCCGAGCACGAGTTCGCTCGCAACCGCGAACGCGAAGTGACCGCGACCGGCGCCGTAGTTCCGATCGAACGGAGCGGCGAGCGCGAGCGAGAGTACGTAGGCGAATGCGGCCCGAACAGCCGGCGGCACATCCGGATGCGAGAAACCCGGTGCGCGAAACGCGAAACCGGCGCAGCGGGCAAACACGAGGAGTTGCACGTCGCTCAAGGCGATCCGCGAACGATCTCTGGAAGCGCGCCGATCGCATGCTCGAACAGCCCCGCGCAGAGGCCGAGTGCGACCGTCCCGAAGAGCGCGAGCGTCGCCCCGACCGCAAGCAGTTTCGGAAGCAGCGTCAACGTCTGTTCCTGAACCTGCGTCGCGGCCTGTACGATCGCGACGATCGTGCCCACCACGGTCGCAACCAGCAGCGCCGGAAGCGAGACCAGTGCCGTGACGACCAGGGCTTCACGCAGAATCGAGCCGAGCGCGTGCACATCCCGAGACTACGGCGGGAGTGTTACGCCCGTGCTATCGGTGCGTTACGACCTTGAGCGCGGAGACCACGGCGCGCGATGCCGGCGATCGATTGAGCGTGTAGAAATGGATGCCCGGCGCGCCGCGCGCCAAGAGGTCGGCGCATTGTAGCGTGCAGTATGCGACGCCGAGTTCAGCCACAGCCTCGGGCTCCTGGGCGCGTATCTCAAGTTCGTCAACGAGCAACTTGGGGATCGTCGCGCCGCACATCTTCGTCATGCGAGCGATCTGTTCGAAGTTCGTGATCGGCATGATGCCGGGGACGATCGGGACGTCGATGCCGATCGCGCGCGCGCGCGCCACGAATCCGAAATAGTGGTCGTTATCGAAGAATAGCTGCGTGACCAAGAACGTCGCGCCAGCCTCGACCTTTCGTTTGGCGTTGGCTAGATCGTCGTCGGAGTTTGCCGCTTCGGGGTGTTTCTCCGGATAGGCGGCGGCGCCAACCGCAAACGGATAATCCGCCAGCATCTCGATCAACTCGGTTGCATAGCGAAAGCCCCCCTCGGTCGGCCGAAACGCCGCCTCGCCGCGCGGCGGATCACCGCGTAGCGCCATGATGTTTTCGATTCCCGCCCCGGCCAACTCGTCGAAGAGTTCGCGAAGCTCATCCCGCGTGTGACCGACGCACGTTACGTGCGCCATCACCTCGAGATCCAACTCGCGTTTGATGCGCTTGGCGATGTCGATCGTTCGCGCGCGAGTGGAACCACCGGCGCCGTAGGTTACGGAAACGAAGGCCGGTTTGAGCGCCTGCAAGGCGCGCGCAGTTTCGAGCAGGCTCTCGACACCGCGATCGCTCTGCGGCGGAAAGAACTCGAACGAAAAACAGGGACGGCGTTCCGCTAAGGTTTGGCTGATCCTCATCCTGCCAGCGAAGATTCGCCGGCTAACATGTGGGAGGCCCCCTGGAAACGGATGCAATTTCGGCCCGAACTCTTCGCTTCGTAGAGCACGCGATCGGCGCACCGCAGCAAGTCGAGCCCATCGGCAACCGGTTGAATTCGGGTCGAGGCGATGCCGACGCTGACGGTCAGCACGGGGTGATGCGTGCCGGCGCCCTGCACGATGCCCAAACGCTCGACGCCGCGCCGAATTCGCTCGGCCACGGCGAGCGCGCCCGGCTCGTCGGTCTCGGGCAGCAAGATTGCAAACTCTTCGCCGCCGATGCGGCTGCCGCAATCGGCCGCGCGTCGCAAGGTCGTGCGAATCACTCGGGCAACCGTGCTCAGCGCCGTATCGCCAGCCGGATGTCCGAAGGCATCGTTGTAGCTCTTAAAGTCGTCGATGTCGATCATCAAGAGCGTCAGGTTCTCGCCCTTACGTTGCGTGCGCCGCAGCTCTTCTTCCAAGCGCGCGTTGAAGCCGCGCCGGTTCAAGAGTCCGGTCAACTCATCCGAAACCGACTGCGCGTAGAGCGTTGCATTGTGCGAGGCCAGCGACAGCAAGATCCGATAGACGCTGCCCAGCAAGACCAAGAGGAACAGGCTCGCGGCGCCCAGCCATTCCGCGCGGCCAAGATACCACCCGACCGAAAAGCGCGACGACCCGAAAACGTTCGAAACCAGAATCTCGTAGAACGAGACGATGATGACGACGCTGAGCCACAAGTGGACGACCGTTCGCGTGCGCGAGACGAACATCAAGAGGCCGTAGGCGAGCGCGTAGTACGCCAGCAGTAGCGGTGTGATCGTGGTGAGGAGGAAACCCGACCAGTTCGCTCCGTCGACCGTCGGCGGAAGGCTGTCCTGAAGTTGCGTCAACGCGAAGGGCAGCGCGATCGCGAGCAGGATGGCGATCGCGGTCAGCGTGGGCAGCCCGTTGCGCCGCGCGAAGACGGTGAAACGGCGGCAGAGCGATTCCCAAAATATGTAAAGTATGACGTACGTCACAAAGAAGGTATGCGAGGCGACAAACATCCAGGCCGAGGTTTGAGGACCGACGCCCAACGCTGCGGCGACCGACCACACGTGCGGAATCATCAGCACCCACTCGCCTGCGAGCACGGCCGATCCAACGTAGGCTAGCGCCAGCACCGCGAGCGGCGGATAGCCCGACGCGCGGTACTGATTGAAGAGCAAGAATGCGGTCAGTAACTGTGCGAAGATTGCGACCGCAGCGACGGCGGGTAGAAACGCAACGCTCTCGTGGCCTGCAACGTGGGCCACGGGGAAGGTTCCTATCGCAAAAAGTGTTGCCACCCCGGTCGCCCCGATCGCTACCGTGCGTTCGCGTGGGCTGACTTGGGCGTAGGCAAGGCTGTCGCTGTAACGCAGGACTGAGCTCTCCTCAAAGGGGCGCCCCCCGAGTGCCCTCCGTGGCCGTCGGGGGGAGCCCTAATCCAACATATCGGCGTCGCTGCCGGGAACCTGAAGCAGCCCTCGGCTAGCGGAAGCTGGCTACGAGGCCGCCGCAAACCAGCGCCCAGCCGTCGACCATGACGAAGAGCAACAGCTTACAAGGAAGCGAGACGATCGGGGGGCTCAGCATGAACATTCCGAGGCCCATCAAGATCGAAGCGACGGCCAGGTCGATGGCGACGAACGGCAGATAGAGGGCAAAACCTATCGCAAAGGCGCTGCGCAGTTCGCCGACCACGAAGGCCGGCAAGACGACCGCCGGCGGCTCGCGATCGAGCGCTCGATGACCGGTGCGCGCCAAACGTTCAAAGAGCGCGACGTCGCCCGCATGCGCCTGCCGCAACATGAACGCGCGCAGGGGCACGAACGCTCGCGTCACCAATTGCGACTGCGTGAGGTGCCCCTGCGCGTACGGCTCGACCGCATCGTGAGCTATGCGTTCGGCCGTCGGCGTCATGACCACGAAGGTCAGCACCAGCGCCAAACCCGTGATCGCGGCGTTGGGCGGAAGCGACGGGGCGCCGATCGCGGACCGGACCAGCGAGAGCACGACGACGATGCGCACGAACGAGGTCGTCATCACGACCAGAAACGGCGCGATCGCGAGCAGCGTCAGCCCGGCGACGACATCGATCGGCAGCGTCGTACCGCGCCGCGCGTGGTCCAGCATGAGCAACGCATCCATCGCTATCGAGCCGTCTTGCGAGCGATGATCTCGGTGATGCGGACTCCGAAGCGATCGTCGACCGCGACGATCTCACCGCGCGCGATCGGTCTTCCATTCGCGAGGACGTCGATCGGCGCACCGGCTCGCCGATCGAGTTCGACGATGGCGCCCGCACCGAGTTTTAGGAGCTCGCCGAGGCTCAAGGTGCAGCGCCCCAACTCGACCGAAACGCCGAGCGAAACGTTCATCAGAAGATCGAGATTGCGTCCGTCGCCGATCACGCGGCAGTTCGCTCCGCACGCTCGCCGGCAAGCATGAACGCGGCGCGTTCACCACGAGCGCCGCAGGTGCCGAGTGCCAGCGTGACGCCGCCGGCGTGCAACCTACCATCCGCACCTAAGGCCGTTTCGAGCGGCAGCATACAGCCCGGCTCGAGCTGCGTCAGCGCCGGCAGCGCGATACCCCCGCGTGCAACCTCGATCGAGCATGTGAGTTCCACATCGCTCACATCCTCGAGCGTCAACGCCGGCCCGATCTCTTCGGCCGGGTCGAAGGCGAGCGCGAAGCCGATGGAAACGCGCACGGGTTCGCAGAGCCGCACCTCAAAATAAGCGGCCGTTTCGAGCGCCGCATAGGCGGCAGTCTCCGCCACCACGCTGCGAATGACCCCGCACAGCGGAACGCAGAGCGGTGGAAGCGCGCTCAACACGCGTTCGAGCGTCGCGCGCTCGATCTCGGAGAGCGGCGCCGCCTCGGGACGTTCGCGTTCGGCGAACGCAGTTGCGACCAGCCGGCGCGCGTCGGCCGGCCGGATCGAAACGAATGCGTCCCCGGAACGGCCCCGCACGCGATAGACGACCGCGTTCGCAAAGAGCGTTTGCCGTGCATCTTCGCTCGGAACGATGGGCTCGATCAGCTCGGTCTCGAGATCGACGGCGAGCATTCGCGCCAGTTGCTCGCGCACGCCGTTGGCAACGAGACAGGCCGCCGAAAGCGGCAGCGTTGAACGCGGCGCGAAACACGCCTCGCGCACGGGGCGGCCATCGGCGGCGGCTCGCGGGGGACCGAAACGCATCGCGTGGATCACTTCAACAAGTCCATCGCGGTTTGCTCGAGCCCGCCTCTGGCCGCACCGGCGGCGCGGATCGCTTCGAACGACATATAGGCCTCACTCAGGCGTTCGAGCCCCGCCACCGGATCGACGCGTCCGAGATCGCGCGAAAACGTCTGCAAGGCTCCGAAACCGGCTTCACCCGGGCGCCCGAACGCCGGCGGCACGCCAGGCGGCGCCCCGACGTGCGTTTCATCCGCTCGAACGGGCTGCGAGCCCGCTGGGAAACGAGCCAAAGCAACGCGGCCCGCGACGACGCGCTCGACGCGTCGCGCGCCGCCGCGCGGCTCGACGAAGCTTCGTTCGTAAACGAGCGAACCGTCGCGTTCGATGCGAGGAGCGCTCACGCGGCCGAGCGCGATATCGATCGGATCCGCCCGCAATGGAACGGCCTCGCCGCTTCCCGTAACAAAACCACGAACGGGGCTTCCGTCGCGCGAGCGAAGCGCGCCGTCTTCGAACGAAAATCCGCCGTCGCGCGAAAAGCGCAATCGATCTCCGGCCGCACCGGTAAGAAAATATGTTCCTTCCGGAGCCGTAACGCTGAGCGGATCGAGACTCGCCGTCGTCGCGATCTCGCGGCGGGCGAGCGACGAGTCCTGCGGTTCGAACCCCGGATCGAACGAATGCCGAACATCCCGCGCGCGTGCCGCGATCCGGGCCAACGCGTCGGCCGTCGCCTGCGGGATCACAGGACCCAACGCGTGCGATCGAACGCGCGCACCGAGGATTGAACCCGCTCGCCTCGCGCGCGCAGGTGAAGGTCGGCGCAGATCAGCGCGCGCCGCACGAGTTCGACGTGACGTTCGCTGCACAGCGCGATCACGTGCAAGACCGTTCCTTGGCGTCGCACCAAGATCTGCACGCGGCCGCCATCGAGGGCCAACTGAAACGAAGCCCGGACCGGCGCGTAGCGAATCGAGCGCATCGGCACGACCACATCGCGACGCAGGCTCTCGCGACGCGCCGATGCGCGCTCGGTCGGCGCGGCTGCATCGCGCGGCTCTTTCGGCGCCCGAAGCGTCTGCGCGGAGACGGCGGCCGGGCGAGCCACCGCNNCCGCCGCTCGCCGGCGCGAGGCCGGCGGTGTAGTGTCCTTGGTCAAATGCAGCGCGGAAAACCACGCTTCGGAGAGCGCGCGACGATCGACATAGGGTAGGCGCGCGCGGATAACGGCGACGGAATTGGCGTTCACGGGTCTCCCTCACTGGTCGGTCCGCAAAGGCTAGCGCCGCAGCGTGCCGCACCGGTGACGGAGTTGTTACGGATCGATGAACCTAGTGGCGCGAGCGCCCGTCGTCGAAATTCGCGCCACGCTCGATATACATGGCGCCCACCGACTCGTCGAACGTCACGATGAAATTCTTGAGGAGTCCCAAGCCGACATTACCGGCGTCGAAACGATCGGCGAAAGCACCGCGTGTGGCCAAGATGACGTCGGCGTCGGCGTGATAGACCGCAATGCCCGCGAGGTCGAGTTCGTCGAGCGAGCTACGGTACGATGCGATCGAGCCACCGATGCCGTAGCTTTGGCGAATCGATGAAAGAGCCGGCGGAACGACTCCGGGATGATGGTCGACGAACGGCCGGTAGAGAAGCACTTCTGCGGCGTTGCCGGTATCGACGAGGAACGTGGCGTCGATTTGATTGTTGACTCGGAATTGCGCTTCGGGAAAGGCGCGATCGGTCTCGATCGCGATCTTCGCTCCGGTTGGGGCGAACGAGCCCGGGGGTCCAAACGTCATCGCGAGTTTCCCGTAGTCGATCTTGACCGTCGCGCCCGCGAAGAACGGATATCCGAGAATCCCATCGATGCGAAAGACGCCGTTGGTCGAGCGGCCGAGGTCCAGAGTCGTAACGACGATATCGCGCAGATGCCCGCTTCCGATGCCGAGATCCGCCAGCCGTGCGACCTGCAATCCGCCCGTCCGCTGCGCACCGCTCGCTTCCAATGCGCCTTCGCCAGCGAGACCTGCTTCGCGCGCCACGCGCGTGTCGACGAGAATATTCTGCGCGCCGGTATCGACCAGAAAGGTATAGGTTCGTCCGGCAATCGTCACCGGAACGTAGAGATGCCCTTCGTAGAACTTGAGGGCGATCGTTTGCGGCGCCGCCATCTCGATTGGGCGATTGGCGAGCGGTCGAAAGGCCGTTACGTCAATCGGTTGATTGACCACGACGTTCTCGGTGAGCTGTTGCGTGTCGAAAGCCGGATCTCCGTCGGAGACGACCGCCTTGAACGGGAAGCGGTGGCCCGCAATCGCATGCCAATCGGAGAGATCGATCGTCGTGCGGCCGTCGTCGTCGTCGTATGCGACGCGCACGGGCAGCCACGTCGTCGTATCGAGGTAGAGCGTTTCGGTTTCACCGTTCTGCGCGGTCACATCCAGCGCGTAGACAGTCCGGCCGGCTACCGTCGTGCGGCCTCGTGCGACGCACCGGTCGGGCGCTTTCGCGAAATCGCCCGAATCGATAAAGCGCGCGGTGCGCGAGCGACGCAGCATGATACCAGTGTATTCGCGCACGTTGCCGTCGGCGTTTTCGTAGTAGACGCGGTCGCCCAAGCGTAGCGTCGTCTCGCTGCGCGGCCCTAGGCGCTGATCCTCCCGCTCGCGGTCGCCCTCGGCCCAGGTATGAAATCCGCCGCTCAAGCCTGCACCGCTGATCGATCCCATCGTCTCGAGACGGTCGAACGAGACCGCTCCGGGAGCGTCGACCGCGTGCGCGTAGTTTGCCAGCAATTCGGTAACCGGCGGAGCCGGCGTCTGCGCCGGCGCCGCCGCCCCAGGCGCAACCAGCAACGCGATCGAGAGGAGCAGTCCGAAGCTAATCGCGCCCGTAAGAGCGGTACGCCGCCATGACGCGTTCGACGTACGCGCGGGTCTCCGGAAAGGGCGGGATGCCGCCGTATCGCTCGACGGCTCGGGGGCCGGCGTTATACGCGGCGACGGCCAAGCGCAGGTCGCCGCCGAAGCGGGCGAGCAGGTCGCGCAAGTACGAGGTTCCACCAGCCACATTCTGCGCCGGATCGAACGGGTTCGCAACCCCATAGGCCGCCGCCGTGGCCGGCATGAGCTGCATCAGGCCCTGCGCGCCCGCACTCGAGGTTGCACGCGGGTCGAAGCCGGATTCGTTTGCGATCACCGCCCGGACCAACGCGGGGTCGACGCGCGCGCCTTGCGCGGCACGCTCCACGAAGGTTTTGAATCGCGCGGTCGCAGGCGCTCGCGGCACCGGCGGCGCGTCCCCGAATGCAAGGATGCGGCGCTCGATCGTCCGGATTTCCGTCAGCACGTCCGTTAGCATCACGCGGACCCGAGCGCTGCTGCCAGCAGTCGCAACGAGGAACGCGTCGCTTCAGGCGACGATGCTTCCCGTTGGCGCAAGAAAGCCTCGAGCAACTCTTCTCCAGCGAGCGCCCGGGCCAGCCGGGGTTCGTCAGCGTTCGCGAGACCGGCCGCGCGAAGCTCCTCAGTTGCGGCGAGAAGCGCCATGCCGCGCCGAACCTCCTCGGCGTCATGGCGCTGCGTTGAATCCACGACGAGATGCATCGTGCGACTCGTACTTGCCGGCACGTCAATCGCCGGGTAGCGCCCGGCCCGGCCGAGAGCGCTCGAAAGCATGATGTGCCCGTCGAGCGATGCTCGCGCGGCCACGCAGATCGGATCGCGCTCCTCATCGCCGTCGGCCAAGACGCTGGCGACAAGCGTGATCGAACCGTGCGCGCTATTTCCGGCACGCTCGACAAACACATTGAAATCGGCCCAAACGCTGGGCGGGTAGCCGCCTCGACCGACCGGCTCCCCGAGCGCATTTCGCTGCTCGCGCAACGCGCTGACGTAGCGCGCCAAACTATCGACGACGAACAAGACTGCGAGCCCCTGCCGAGAGAGTACAACTGCCTGTGCCAGCGCCGTCTCGGCGGCGCGCACGCGCTCGGCAGCGCTCCGATCGGCCGTCGCACACACGATGGTCGTGCGACGATCGGCTCGCCCGAGCCAATTCTGCGCCTCGCGACCGCGCTCGCCGATCAAGGCGACGACCACGGCATCGGCCCGCGAGCTCGCCACGATCGCTTCGAGCAGCATCGTCTTTCCGGAACCCGGCGAACCGAAGATACCGACCCGCGCGCCGCATCCGAACGCCAAGAGGCCATCGATGGCGCGAATGCTCGTGCAACATTGTGTGACGACCGGACGCCGCTCGGTCAGCGTTAGCGAATCCGACGAGATTTGATGTCGCGAACCACGCAGAGCACGTCTCCCATCGAGCGGCGCGCCGCTTCCATCGATTGCACGTCCGAGCGCACCGAATCCGAGCACGCACTGTAACGCTTCGGGCGCAACCTCCAACCGGTCGCCGACGGCGACTCCGGCGAGCGATTGAAACGGCGTGACCAGTACTCGCGCGCGTTCGACTGCAGCAACGCGTCCGGTAACGCTCGTGCCGCCCGAGGCGCGCACGCGGATCCCATCCCCGACCCGCGCGCCCGGCAGGGCCGCCACAAGCGTGCCGCCCAAACACCGCACCACGCAACCCGTGCCGCGCGCGTTCACTGAGAATGCTCGAGCGCCGCCGCAAAGCGCAGGTTGAAACGCGCGTCGATCTCGCCGTCGCGGACTTCGAGAACGAGATCACCGCGGCGCAACGCAGCGTCGGTGCGAACCGGCAAGTCGCAGATGACGCGCGGCGCATCGTCAGGTGCGACGACGAGCACGACCGGCTCTTCGGCGCCGAACGTCGCGCGCAGTTCTCCGGCCAGGCGGCTCAAGTCCGCGGGCGCCAACGCAAGCTCGCGGCCGAGAACCTCGCGCGCCAACGCCTCGAGCATGGCGGGCGTCCTTCTTTCGTACGCCTCGAGCGCGGCCAGCCGCGCCAAGACCAACTCTTGGAGCATTTCTTCCCGGCGTAGCGCTTGCGGCGTGAACGCCTCGTCGCAGCCCGCCCGCGACGCGGGCGGGGATGGTTCGGGTGCCGGCGCCGGTCGCGCGGAGGCCCGCAGCGACCCTGCGAGCGGCACGAAACCCTCAGCCACGCCGCAAGACCGTTTCGTAGTTCGGCACCGCCGGCGCAGCTTCGCGCTGCATTCTGCGCACGATCGCGGCGCGTTCTTCGGGCGAATACATTTCGAGTACCGCACTCGCCGTCGCCGCCGGCAAGGCGCTGATGATCGCCGCCGCAGTATGCGGCGGCTCGTCGCGAAGCGCGCCGCGTACGTGCGATGGTGGATACGTCGCGATCGCGCGCGACGTGCGCCCCACCGCGATCTTATCCAGCGCCGTTTCGAGCATACGCGCCACCGGAGCCGCGCCCCAGCGCAGCACGAGCAAGAGCGTTAACGCGATCAGAAACATCGGCGCGAGCGTGGCGACGAAGCCGAACGCGGTCCACACCGGCGAACGCGGCGTGACGACTGCGTGCACGAACGGCAGAGCCTGCACTTCCAGTCGATCGCGGTTCGGCACGAGGCCAAGCGAGGCGCTCGCAAGGGCGCGAATCGCCGTGAGATCGAGTTGGCGCGATGCATCGACCGCGACGGAGGCGGAGACGAATTGGAGCGCGCCGCCGGGAATCTGGGTTCGCTCCTCGCGAACGTCGCTGCCACGATCCTCACTCGAATGCACTTTCGAATACCGCTTGCGATCGTTGCTATAATGCTCGTCGAGCGTCGCCGTCGCGATCGATTTTCCGGCCAAAGGCGCCCGGCGCACGTTGCGCAATTCGCGAACGCGTCGATCGTAGTCGAAGCGGACCCGCACGATCGTGGCGCCGGCGCCGAACGCCTGATCGAGTTCGGACTGAAGCGATCCCTGCAACGTCTGAGCTTGCTCGTCGGCGCCGCGGCTCTCGTTTCCCAGCGCGATGCCATTGTCGTCGAGGATGGCGACGCGCGCCGGCTCCAAGCCGGGGACGCTATCGGCGACGAACTGGCGGATGCCGTCGACCGCGCCTTCCGCCAACCGGGCACCGGCTCTGATGCGCAAACGCACGCCGGCGCTCGCCGGCGATTGCGCTTCGTCGGCAAAACCGCCCGAGCGCGCCGGCGCGATCAAGATCTGCGCGTCCTCGACGCCGGCGATGCCCCGCAGCGCGGCGGCCAAATCGCCGGCGAGACCCTCGCGCTGTTGCGCGTCGAGGACCGATTGCGGAACCAATGGGTTGATCTTCTCGAGCGCCTCGCTCGAACTCGCACGATGCGCGTGAGGCGCGCCGGCGAGCGAGAGTCTCAGTAACAACTCGTTGCGGCTCCGCGAATCGACACGAACGTTATCGGGCAGCGCGATAAACGCGACGTTCCATTCGGCGAGCCGTTGCACGACCTCCGTAACCTGTTCGGGCCGGAGCGGCGACGGATAGAGCGCGATACGCGCGTCACGCTGGAGAAACGCGGCGAGGGCGAACGCGAAGAGCGCCGCCAATGCAATACCGGCCGTCAGGGCACGTTGCCGCGCTCCGAGACGCCGCCAACGCACCAAGAGTTGCTGCACCGCTCAGACCTGCATTCCGAGGATCGTACTCAGCGCCTGCGCCGTACGCGAAGCAGTCGCACCGGCGATCGCGAGCGCGACATCGGCCTGAGCGCGCTCGACGACCATCTCTTGTAGACCGCCGCTCCCATGCACGAACGACTGCTCGGCACGATCTGCCCGCGCCAATGCTGCGCCCGCGCCGTCTAGCGCCTGCAGCAGCGCGCTGCCGAAAGTTTCGTCGCGCATAGCCGGTGCGGGGGCCAGCGGAATATCGAGCGTATCGTCCGGCGCCGGATTCGGTACGAGCGGCGTGACGGTCACGACCGGCCAACTTCGATCGTGCGTTCTGCCAAGCGCTTTCCCAAATCGAAGACCGACGCATTGGCTTCGTAGGCGCGCTGCGCGTTCAGGACCGCAACCATCTCGGTCACCGCATCGACGCCCTCACCGGGCTGCGAAACGGTTCCGATGAATCGAATCGGCGGCGCGGCATCCTCGTCCGGCTCATCGAATTCGGGCGAACTCTCCGCAAGTTCGAACTGCGGCACCAAACGCGCGAACGCAGTGCCGTTCGGCGAAGCTTCGGCCGCCGCCACGTTGCGTGCCGCAACATCCAACGCTGCGCGTTGCGCCTCCATGCCGGCTGCGGCGGACGAAAGGACGTCGAGTTCGCTCATTTGGCCGCTCCGCGCAGCTCTTCGAGCCGGGCTCGAATCGCGCCGAGCAGCGCGTCGGCGAAGACCGCAGCCCGAGCGGCCGAGGCCATGGCAGCCGCGGAGCCACCGGCCGTCGCAGCCTGGCGCGCGAGTCCGCTCAGGCGGTCGCGAGCGGCCAGGCCGGCGCTTGTAAGGTCTGAAGGCAGTGCTTGCATGGGCCAAGCGTAGCCGGAAGGGATGACCTGGGGCGCGCCGGGAGGTTACCGGAGCGTAAACCGCGCGCCCGATTTTGCCGACCATAAAGGGTAGAGATGCTTGTGCTCCTCACGCGGGGAGCGGCCTTGGCCGCTATCCTCGCCCTTTCCGTCCCCGCCCTGGCCGACGAGGCGATCCAAGTGAAGGTCCAGATTCCCCTGGGGCTGTCGACGGGTTTCGCCACGACCAGTCTAACCAAAGACGGCGAGGCGAAATACGTTTCGATCGACGCGGTCGGCCTCTTCAACCCATCGCGACACTTCGCGCAGGCCTACAAAGTCTCGCAATTCCATCTGCTCGCCGGCGAGAAAATATACTATCCGGTCGTGCGTCCCGGGATGGACGCACTCGATCTCTCGCAAGACGGCTTGCTCGGCCCGGCGGAAGGCATGCGCCGCACGGTCACGTTCAAAGTGCCGCTCGCACTCGCAAAAGCGCAGTTCGAATTCACGCCGCACTGGCAATCCGAGGCAGGTCCCATCGTCGACTACTGCTGCGANNCGCCTCTTCTCAACCCGATCGCGAGCTCGCCAAGGTGCGGCGCTTGGCCGATGCGACGCGCGTCGTCAGTTCATCGCTCGATGTCGAAGCGGTGCTGCAGAGCGCCCTCGAACTCGCGGTGCAGGTCATGCGCGCCGAACGCGGGTTCCTGATGTTACGCGAAGGTCGCCGCATCGCGGCGGTTCACGACCTCGGCCCCTTCGAAGCGACGGCTGCGGCGGATGCGCCATCGCATCCGATCGTCGAGCGCGTCCTGACCTCGGGCGAACCGGTCTTCACGACCGACGCGCAGAGCGATCCAAAATGGAACAAGCAGCGCTCGATCGTCGCGTTGCACATTCGCTCGATCGCCTGCGTGCCGCTCCGCGTCCGCAGCGAGATCATCGGGCTCATCTATCTCGACTCACGCGTGATCCCGGGGCTCTTTCAACCGGTCGACCGTGAGGTGCTCGTCTCGTTCGCGCATCAAGCGGCCCTGGCGATCGAGAACGCGCGCCTCTTCGGTAAAGAGCGCGAGCGCGCACAACGCATCGCCGCGCTACAAGACTTTCAAGACCGGTTGCTCGAAACGATCGCGAGCGGCGTGTTCACGATCGACGGCAGCCGCCGCATCACGAGCTTCAACCGTGCGGCCGAAACGACGTTCGGCGTGACCTCACAGCAGATGGTCTTCGCCGACTCCACGGCCCTGACAACCCTCGTACCGGACTTTCCAGAATTGATCGAGACGTTCTACAAGAGCGGCGCCGTCCTGTTACGGGCTGAGGTCGACGCGTACCGGCCGAGCGGCACCGAGCTTGCGATGCAACTGCGCTTCACGCCGCTCGAAACGCCGCAGGGGACCGGAGTCGCGGTCGTCATCACCGACGTCACCGAACAGCGCAAGCTCGAGGAGACGCACGCCGCCGAAATGGCGCATGCGACCGCGATCCAAAAGTCGTTCTCGCGCTACCTCGCCCCGCACGTCGTGCAGTCGCTCGTCAAGGATCCAAGCTCGGTGCGGCTCGGCGGCGAGCGCAAGTACGCGACGATGCTCTTCGCCGACATTCGCGGCTTCACGGCCCTTGCCGCGACGCTCGAAGCCGAGCGCGTCGTCGAGATCCTGAACACCTACTTTGCGGAAGCGGTGCGGATCATCTTCGAACACGACGGTCTGCTCGACAAGTTTTACGGCGACGGCTTGATGGCCGTCTTCGGCGCGCCGGTCGCGCGCGCGGATGATGCCTCGCGCGCTGTCCGCGCAGCGATCGCTTTACAAGCGGTCGTGCGCGGTCATCTCGCAACGAAGCTCAACTACCCCCTAGCGATTTCGCTCGGCCTGGCCAGCGGCGACGTCGTCGCCGGTCACATCGGCAGCCCGCAACGCATGGACTACACGGTCATCGGCGACGCAGTCAACCTCGCACAGGGCCTGCAGAGCGCGTCGCCGCCGGGCAGCATCTACCTCGACGAAGCCACCTACGCGAAAGCGAACCCGAAGGGACAGCCGTTCCATCGCATCGCCGCGCGCATCAAAGGCCGCGCCGAACTCGTGACCGCCTACGCGCTCTTGCCGAAGACGACCCTCGCGGCCATAGGCCGAGCGCCCGAGGCGTAACGAAAACCGGGGTTCGCGTTGTCTAACGCTTCGAAAATTGGAAGCGTTTGCGGGCGCGCTTGCGACCGTACTTCTTCGATTCCTTTTCGCGCGGGTCGCGCGTGAGCAAGCCGTTCTTACGGAGCGCTTCGCGGAACGACTCGTCGAGATCGAGTAGCGCGCGCGCGATGCCGTGACGGACGGCGCCGGCCTGGCCGGCGATGCCGCCACCCTGCGTCTTGACGATTACGTCGAAACGCGAACTCGTCTGAGTCACTTCGAGCGGTTGACGAACGATCTGCTGTAGGCTCGAACGCGGGAAGTAATCATCGACCGGCTTCGTGTTCACCGTGATCACGCCCTGACCGAGTTGGATCTTGACGCGCGCGACGGCGCGCTTGCGGCGACCGGTCCCGGCGAACTGTTCGGCGGCTTCCACTATTTAGAAAAGCTCCTTCGGCTGCTGCGGTGCGTGCGGATGTTCGCTGCCGGCGTACACTTTGAGCCGGCGCAGCAGGACGTCGCGCATTTTATTGGTGGCGAGCATTCCGCGCACGGCGCGTTCGACGAGGCGCTCGGGGTGCTTCTTGCGTACGTCGTTGGCGGTCTCGGTGCGCAGGCCGCCAGGGAACCCGCTGTGATGCTGGTAGACTTTCTGCGTCCACTTGTTGCCGCTCAACTCGACCTTCTCGGCGTTGATCACGACCACGTGATCGCCGTCGTCGATGTGCGGGGTCCAGGTCGGCTTGTGCCGGCCGGAGATCGCCCGCGCGATGCGCACGGCAAGCAAGCCAAGCCGCTGGCCCGCCGCGTCGACGATGTACCAGTCGTGTTGCGTCTCTGCCGTTTTCTGCTGAAAAGTGCGCATTCTGGCCTTAAGGACGCGGGAGCAGGGTAAAAAGCGAACGAGCGGCCGCGGCGAACCGGGCCGACAACCGTCCCATTCTATACGCCCCCCCCGGTGAAGTCAATTACGAAGGTGGGTCTTGAGCCTGGAAATGCGAGGCAGCTGCGAGCGCTGCGGCCGTCCCCTGCCGCTCGGTGCCGAGGCATTCGTATGCAGCTACGAATGCACGTTTTGTCCGGCCTGCAGCGGCGAGCTGGCCGCGTGCTGCCCCAATTGTGGCGGCGAGTTGGTCAGACGCCCGCGCCGGCAGCCAGCGGCCACGTGAGCCCGCCGGCTGGTTTGGACGAGAACCCCGGGTAGCGGACCTCGACCAAGAAGAGGCCCTGAGGCGGCGCGGTCAGTCCGGCGGCCCGGCGGTCGCGAGCGGCCAGCAGGCCCGGAATCGCATCGGGAGGACGTCTTCCGCTTCCGATCTCGAGCAAGCTCCCGCTGATGATGCGGACCATTCGATGCAAAAAACCGCCGGCACGGAAGTGCAGCCGGATGAAGTCGCCGTCACGCTCGATCTCGAGCGACTGCAGCGTGCGAATCGTGCCGCCGCGTTCGGGGTAGACGCCGCAGAACGTAAGAAAGTCGTGCTCGCCGATCAAGTCGGCGGCGGCGCGCCGCATCAGTTCGAGATCGAGTGGCCGGAATTCGAAGCACGACCAGCGCCGCGCGACGGCCGACGGCTCTGAGCGATTCAAGATGACGTACGTGTACGCGCGATCGATCGCGGAGTTGCGCGCCGAAAAATTGGAATCGACCCGCTCGGCATCGCGCGCCGTTACATCTTCAGACAGCGCGCTGTTCAAAGCGATCGTCAGTTTGTCGATCGGAAAATCTGCGTGCGCGACGAACGAGACGACCTGACCGACGGCGTGGACGCCCGCGTCGGTCCGGCCCGCCGCCGTGAGCTTGATCGGCTCGTCAAACAAGCGCGAGAGCGCTTCTTCAAGCGCTCCCGCGCTCGTTCGCTCGTGCGGCTGGTATTGAAAGCCGCTGAACTCCGTACCGTCGTATTCGACGACGATTCGGTACGTGGCGCGACTAGGCAGCGACGCGATGCGGGACTTCGCGCTTTTCGTCGAGGTCCAGAAGATCGGCCCACGAGGTCACGTCGGTGCGACCCGGCGCGACGCTCTTGCGCAGTTCGAGGAAGTACGTTTCGCCATCGCTGCCCGGCGCCGGGCCGTAGTTCAGAAAACTGCGGTTCCAGTCTTCGATCTCGGCCGAGGTCTTCTTCGACGCATGCTCGCGCGCAAAGGCTTCGATCTCCGCGTTGCTCTTGGCGCTCTTGATGACGTCGAGCAGCACCGCCGCATCGATATCGAGGAACCCGAAGACCGCTTTGTCCATCGGGCAATCAAAATTGTACTCGCCGTTCGTGCCGGTTGCGGTGGCTTTGCCTTTATCGATGGCACGGCCGAGCATCACGACGCCGGCGACCTTATCGCGCACGCTGCGCGGAAATTGCTTGGTGAGATCCATGTAACTCCTAAGACGTTGATAGCTCTCGCTTAAGGGGGCGAGGTGGCACCCCTTCGACCCGCCCCAGCGCGTCGCGGTTTCCTTCTCGAGGGATGCATGCACTCAGGGGGCGTCACGTTGGACCTTGGCGGCCGAGCGGCCAAGCATCCGCTCGATCGCATTCAGGTTTGGTTCAGAAATTATGAGCATATGGAATAGATGAAGAGTGAAGCGATGCGCCTGCCCACGCTCCACACGCCGTCCGCGACGTCGCTGGCCGTCGGCGTCCGCTTCTTCATGGCCCTGATCGCACTCGCGGTCCTGATCGGCGCGGCCGACGCGCTCATGCAGATTCACAAGATGTCGGCTTCCTTAGTACAGGTCGAGCAGCACCTGAGCACGCTGCAGAGCATGGATCACGAGTTGGCCCTGATGAAGGGGCAACTCGATCAAACGAACCGCAGCCTGGCGACAACGAACTCTAAACTCGACTCGACCAACCTGCGACTGACGCTGACGAACTCGAAACTGAGCGTCACGAACGCCGGGCTTTTCGGAATGAAAAACTCGCTGCAGAACACCGTTCGCGACCTCGGCGTGATGAACGGTCAGTTAGGAGGGATGCGAACCGATCTCAACGCGATGAACAAAAAGATCACTCACGCGAAGCTTCTGTTCTAAGCGTCATCTTCGAACGTTAGCGGTTGCGACCGGAATCGTTACTCGATCGGGCGCTGCAACGGGAAGAGCAGCACTTCGCGGATCGACTGGTTGTTCGTCAGCAGCATAACGAGGCGGTCGACGCCTATGCCGATGCCCGCCGTCGGTGGCATGCCGTATTCGAGCGCGTTGACGAAATCCCAATCGGGTGGCGGAATCTCGTCATTGCCCTTCTTGCGCTCGTGGATCTGTGCTTCGAAGCGCGCGCGTTGGTCGTCGGGGTCATTCAGCTCGGTGAACGCGTTCGCTAACTCGAAGTTCGCGCCGAACAGCTCGTAACGGTCGACGATCTCAGGATCGCCGTCCTTGCGTTTGGCCAACGGCGAGATCACAACCGGATAATCGGAGACGAAGGTCGGATCGATCAGGTTCGGCTCGACGACACGCTCGAAGATCTTATCGAGCGCTTGGCCGTGGGTCTGCGATGCCGGCAACCCAAGCGAACCCAATGCGGATTGTGCGCCGGCCGGATCGAGGAGATCCGTCCGCTCCAATCCGCCGTAGGTTTTCATCGCCTCGAAATAGCCGATGCGTTTGAAGGGCCTCGCGAAGCTGATCTTCCTCTCGCCGTAGACGACGTCGTCGCCGCCTAGTACGTGACGCACCAGATGCGCGAAGAGCTCCTCGTTGAAGTCCATCATCTCGTGCACCGACCAATAGGCCGCATACAGTTCGAGCATCGTGAACTCCGGGTTATGCGTCGTGTCGATGCCTTCGTTGCGGAAGATGCGGCCAATCTCGTAGACGCGCTCGAGGCCGCCGACGACCAAGCGCTTCAAGTTCAATTCGGTCGCGATGCGCAGGTCGAGCGGCACGTCGAGTGCGTTGTGATGCGTACGGAACGGCCGCGCGGCGGCGCCGCCAGCGACGTGCAGCATCGTCGGCGTTTCGCACTCGAGAAAGCCCTTCGAGTCGCAGAAGCGACGCATTTCCGCCAAAATATGGCTGCGCGCGATGAAGATCCTGCGCACGTCTTCGTTCATGATCAGATCGACGTAGCGCTGACGATAGCGCTTCTCAACATCGACCAGGCCGTGCCATTTATCCGGTAGTGGCACGAGCGACTTCGAGAGAACCTCGAACGAGCGCACGCGCAGGGTGAGGTCGCCCTTCTTCGAACGGAAGACGCTGCCGTTCACGCCGATGATGTCGCCCAGATCGAGTTCGTCGAAGATCGCCAGCGCATCGGCACCGACCGCATCCTCGCGTACGTAGATCTGCATGCGCCCGCTGCGATCCCAAATATCGGCCCAGATCGCGTTCTTGCCCATCTTGCGAACCGCCATCAGCCGGCCGCCGAGCCCGAAGGGCTCGTTCGGCGCCGGCTCGGTCTCGGCCGAGAGATCGGCGTACCGCTCGTGCAGGTCGCTCGCGTGTGCGGTGACTTCGAAGCGCGTCGCTTTAAACGGATCGACGCCGCGCTCGCGCAGCGCCGCTAAATTCGCTCGCCGCGCCGCGCGCAGTTCGGCTTCGCGCCTCCCGAGATCCTCACCGGCCGGGAGGCTCCCCTCCTGGTCGCTCACCCGTTTCTCACGATGCCTTTTGCTTAGCCGCGGCCTTTTTCTTACCGATGGATTCGATCTTGTAAGCGGTGACGCCGCGCGGCGTTTGGACGTCGACGGTCTCGCCCTTCTTCTTTCCGATGAGCGCGCGCCCGAGCGGCGATTCGTTCGACAGCCGATGATTGGCCGGATCCGCTTCGGTCGAACCGACGATCGTGAAATCGAGGACCGTACCCGACTTCAGATCCTTGACCTTGATGTTCGCGCCGAGATGGACTTCGTCCGAGACGTAATCGGACTCGTCGATGATGCGCGCGTTGCGAATCATCGTCTCAACCTTTAGGATCCGGCCTTCGACGAAGGCTTGCTCTTGCTTCGCGTCTTCGTATTCGGCGTTTTCGGAGATATCGCCGAATTCTTTGGCCTGGCGGATGCGCTCGTTCACCTCGCGGCGATGCACCGTCTTGAGATCGTCGAGCTCTTCCTCAAGCTTGACGAGCCCCTCTTTCGTCAGGACCAACTCGTTAGTGTTGTTCACGAATCTTCCAGTCTGCCACATCGGCACCAAAAAGGACGCGGGCGCCGCCCAACGTCAGCGCGGGGTGTTCGCCCCGGCCGCCCTCCTAGACCTCTGCGGCGGGCCTTCTCTGGGAAACGATCGCCCCGCGCCAGAGGGCGAACGGGACGCCCAGCGCCAGGCAGCCGAGTTCGCCCCAGCGCGTCGACGCATCCGCTTGGGCGATCGAGAAACCGACGATCGCGAGCAGACCGGCCGCGCCGATCAACGGCACCACGACGCCCGACCAGCGTTCGCCCGCTTCGTTCCAAAAGCTGCGCACGGCCGCCAGCGCCGAGCCCACGAAGAGCGCTCCCAAGAAGACGGACGAACCGTTAATCACCAGCGTCAACGCGAAGGCGGCGCTCGGCAAGAAACCGGTCAGCAGCGTGAACACGGCGACTCCTACGGTCACGACCACCAGCGCATTGCGCGGAACGGAGCGCCGGTCGAGTGCCCCGAGGGCGCCCGGGATGACGCCGTCGCGCCCCATCGCGAAGACGCTGCGCGAGAGGTACAACATCGTCGTCCAAAGTGTCGCCGCCGTCGAGACGAGAACGGTCGCGACGATCGTCCAGCGCCACGCACCGCCGCCGAGACGGTCGGCGACGTACGCCATCGAGTCGGCTTGATGTTCGGCGAATCCCGAGATCGGCCCGGCCCGCAGATACGCGAACATCGCAATCAGTAGAATCGCGGTCGTGATCAGCAAGCCCGCGATCCCGCCGTTACCGGCAGTGCGCCGGGGCCCGCCGGTCTCTTCCGACGTCGACGCCGAGACCTCCCAACCGTCCGACATCCAGATGCCGAGCACCATCGCCGAGATGAGGCCGGCGATTCCGCTCCCGATCGGGAGCGGCGGTCCATGGCTTGGCAAAACCGGTGCATGCGGCAAGAACGCCGAGGCGACCGCGCTCGCTCCGAGCACGAGCAATTCAATCGCGAAGAACGCGGCCGTGACGAGAGCGGTCGGACGTAGTCCGAAGGCGAGCAACGCCGCGCTGACGAGAATCCAGACCGTTCCCACCAGCGCGTCGGCGACCGGCGAGGTCGCGATCGACGGCGCGAAGAGTTCGAGGGTATAGATGCCGGCGGGCAATGCGGTCGCCATCGTCGCGAAATAGTTGGAGAGCACGAGCAGCCAGGCCGCGTACGCGCCGATGTGCGGTCCGAATGCCTCCGCGATCCAGGAGTACGACGAACCCGCATTCGGGCGCACGCGCGACAACCGCGAAAACGCGATCGCGATACAGAGCATGATCGCCGAGAGTAGCGCGAGTGCGACCGGCGCTTGCGCCCCGTCAGCCGCGATCATCGGACCCATCGTCGACGCCAGACTGTACGCCGGTCCCATCGCGGCCCCCGCGAGCACGGTCACGTCGAACAGTCCCAGAACGCGCGGAAGCTTGTGCGACGCATTGGGCGGAGCCAGCATCTCAGGCCTTTTCGGTGTTAGCCGGACGCAAGAGCGAGTGGCGGAAGCCATAGATGATATAGACCACGAGCCCGGCTGCGAACCAAACGATGAATCGAATCCACGTGCCGCCCGAGAGGCCGTCGATCATCAAGTACAGGCAGAGCAGCAAGCCCGCGAGCGCGACGAGCGGTCCGCCCGGCGCGCGAAACGGCCGTTTGGCCTGTGGCTGCGTGAAGCGCAAAACGAGCACGCCCGCGCAGACGATCGTGAATGCCGAGAACGTTCCGATATTGACGAGCTTGATTCCGATATCGATCGGCACCACGCCGGCGAGCAGCGCGACGAGGATGCCGACCACGATGGTCGTGCCGACCGGCGTCCGCGTCTTTTCGTTAATGTTTGCGACCCAAGGCGGCAGCATCCGGTCGCGCGCCATCACGTAGAAGATGCGCACCTGACCGAGGAACGAGGTCAGCATCGTCGCGGTCAAACCGGCGATCGCCCCCACCGTGACCACAAACGAGAGGATCGGATTGTTGCCGGCGTGTTTGACCGCGTCGAGCATTCCGGAATCTTTGTCGATGTGCTCCCACGGCACGACGCCGACGGTGACGTACGCGATGGCCATGTAGAGCGCTGCCCCGATCAGGAGCGATCCGACGACCGCCCGCGGGACGTCGCGCTCGGGGCGTTTCGCTTCTTCCGACGCGACCGTCACCGTGTCGAAGCCGATGTAGGCGAAAAACGCGAGCGCGGCGCCAATCACGACGCCGTGCAATCCGGTCGGAAAGGACGGGTGCAGATTGCCCGGATGAATCGCCCCGATCAGCGCCGCAACGAACGCCACCATTGCGACGATCTGCACAATCACCATCGCCGTATTCGTCGAGGCCGATTCCCGAATGCCGATCGCGAGCAAGACGGTGATGAGCAGCGTGATCGCGATCGCCAGTACGTCTACTTGCGAATGCGCCAGATCGAGGCCGCCGCCCGCCCAAACGACGCGCGCGGTCGAAGCCCAACCCGGCAGCACGATGTTGACGCTGCTCAGCAGACCTTGAAAATAACTGGACCACGACGACGCGAGCGGTGCGACGCTGAAACCGTATTCGAGCAAGAGATCCCAACCGATCACCCACGCGACGAACTCACCGAGTGTCGCGTACGCGTAGGTGTAGGCGCTGCCCGCAATCGGAACCATCGAAGCGAGTTCCGCGTAGCACAGCGCCACGAACAGACAGGCGAGTCCCGAGAGCGCGAACGATCCGATCACGCCGGGACCCGCGGCTTGCGTGGCGCTGCCGATCGTCGCGAAGATGCCGCCGAGCATCGTGCCGAGCCCGATCGCGATCAGCGCGGGCGCACCGAGCGCGCGCCGCAGCGCCGGACCGCGCGCACGCCGTTCGCTATCGACCGGCTGCCGGGCGAGCAGCCGTTGCCAGACCGTCACGCGCCGGCGGCCGGTGCGAGTTCGAGCACGCGCGGCTCGAATTTCAACTCGTCGAGGAGTCGCTTATAGTCGGCCTGGGTCACGTCTTCCCAGCGTTTGCCGAGCAACGCGAGCAGCGCGGCTTCGACCACGTTGGTTCCGAACGAACGGCCGCCGAAATCGGGCGTCGTCGTCACGAGCATGCGCACGCGGCGGTCGCGCAGTTCGGCGACGTCCCGCGCGGTCAGCGTGTTGGTCAAGACGACCTTTCCGTCGAGCCGGTCCGGCATGAACTGCCGCATGAAGTGAAAGTCGCCGGCGATGATCTCGGCCTCCGCGTAGTACTCGGAATACTTCGGCTGCGGTGGCCGGTCTTGTTTCTTGCCGGTCGGATAAAAAAACTGAAAGGGCAACTTACAGGCGTCCGGCAGATACTTTTCGGCGAGCGCTTCAAATTCTGCCAAACCGCGAACCGGCTTATCGAGATCGAGCGCAAAGATGAAGTCGCCGAACATCACGTTGGCGCCGGCGTCGACGAGAGCTTGCGCCATCCCGAAACGATCGAGCGCGCTGACCATCAGCACTTTGCGACCCTCCAAGTGGACCCCGAGGCGATCGCGCAGATACTGCACCGCCGCGCGTTCGAGCGTGTTCTTCAGTCCGCTGCCGTCGACGACCGGCGTGATTTTCACGGCCTCTAGCAAGCGCAGCCCATCGCGTAGCGCGAAGCGCTTCGTGCCGGCGTAGAGATAGACGTCGATGCCGCCCAAACCGATCGCGTCGACGGTACCGTCGAGCGCGCGCAGCTTTTCGAGCGCGCGATCGATCGACCCGTCGGTGCCGATCCGCTCGATATCGAAGTGCTCGCCCAGGAGTTCGATCTGCGCGCGATGGTCGCGCGAGGACGAACCGAGCGAGACCGAGACGACCCGTTTCACGGGTGCGTCGTTCGCACGCTGCCGCTGACGTGCGTCTCCCGCCCGTTGCTCACCGTAGCTTGCCGCGTGACCGGAAAATTGACTGAATTCGCGATGAAACACTGTTCGTGCGCGAGATGGTGCAACTCCATCGCGAGGTCCAGCCGATCGTCGTCGATCGTCACCACCGGATGCAGCGAGGCGGTCACGAACCGGCCGGCGCCGCCTTCTTCGGTCATCGTCGCGGTAGCGCTATCGCTGTATGCGGTGACGGCAAGCTGCTCGCGCGCGCACAACGCGAGATAGCTGAGCATATGGCACGTCGCGAGCGCAGCGAGCAGCAACTGCTCGGGGTTATGGCGCGACGCGTCGCCGCGGAACACCGGATCGGCCGATCCGAGCAGCGCGGGCTTGCCCGCGATCGAAACCTCGTGATCGCGCGAGTACGACGCATAGTCGGTCGTTGGGCCCGCCGCGGCGCCGGTCCAGTTGACGCCGACGTTGTACTCGTGGACGCGTGGAACGAACTTCATACTGTCCCCACTGCCGACGCGCGACGTTCGCGCGCGGCGGTCTTGATAGCGGCGATCGCGCCGGGAGTGACCGGTTTGTCGAACGCGCGCATGTCGGCCAGCTCGAAACCGGCACGCTCGGCGAGTTCGTCGATCTCGCGAACCTTTTCGAGATCGATGCCGCGTCCGAGCGTATAGTGCTCGCGGCGATTCTCGATCGCCAGCAACATCGTCTCCGACATACAGGCCAGCGCCGTCCCCGGCGCCAGCCCGAGATCGAAGTCCCGGCCGGGTTCGCGCACGCGCTCGAAGCGCGGCCGGCCCGGTACGCGGATGTTGCCGCCCTCGGTTACCAGCACGTCTGGCCGCTCGATCGCTACCCGGCGCCCCACATCGTGCGGCAGTGACAGTTCGCAGACAACCGCCCCCGTCTGCAAATCGGCCGGTTCGATCAATTCTTGGGTCGAGGTCGTAGCGGTCAAAACGAGTTGCCCGCGCGGCACGGCCGCGCGAATATCGGTCTCAATCGAGAGCGAGCACGGCACCTTGCCGGCCAGATCGTCCAGCAGCTTCCGCAAGCGCGTCGCATTCCGCGCAACCATCACGACGTGCTCGACATGCGGCGCGATTAACTCAACGCACGCCGACCCAATCGACCCGGTTGCCCCAATCACGACCGCCGTGGCGCATGCCGGATCGATCTCCATCTCATGCGCCCCGCGCAACAGACTCTTCACCCCAGCCGCGATCGTCAGCGAGTTCCCGGTAGTCACCGCGATCGGCGATCTTTCGGCAATCGTCAAACCAGCGTCCCCGACAACCCCCGTGAACGCCCCAAGCCCCACAACTTCCGCCCCGAGGTCGGCACCGATCCGAATCGCTGACAAGATCTTCGCGTAGACCGTCTCGCGAGGCAGCGCGAGCATCTGCTCCGGCATATAGGTCGCCGCCACGAACCAGCCCTCGGTCGTCCGCCCATCCGGTGTGCAGACGCCCGTCACGCGCGCCGCAGTATACGCCGGCATCCATTCCATAATCTTCTCGATCAGGGGCCGCCCCTTACCGACCGCGCCCGGCTCGTACCGGATCACATCCTCGAGCGACGTCGGATGGATGACAAACGCGAATTTCACGCAGCCCCCTTCGGTTTGGAGGCAGCGCACTCCGCGCGACCTTCTCCCAAACTCTCTCCGAGGGCCGTACCGGGCGGGCGCGTGTGCGAAGCGGGATGTGCGACGAGGAGCGAAGCGCCGGAAGCGCGAGAGCGACGAGCGCACAAGCAGCGATTTTCCCACGGACGGGAAAATCGTAGCGGTCCCGCGCAGCACACGCGCCCGCCCGGTACGGCGGCCCGAAGCAAGCCCTCAAACTACCGAATTTTCGCACGCAAAGTCGCCAGGTTACCCACAGAGGCTTGCGCGAAGGGG
The DNA here is from genome assembly GCA_003136895.1 of Candidatus Erabacter solicola. Lineage (GTDB taxonomy): Bacteria > Vulcanimicrobiota > Vulcanimicrobiia > Vulcanimicrobiales > Vulcanimicrobiaceae > Erabacter > Erabacter solicola. Next base: position 30,399 of record PLDY01000013.1, read on the forward strand.
GCTCGATGACGACTTCTTCCGCGGAGCTCTCAGAACTCGCCGAGATCGTCCGGATTCCGTCGCCGGCGCCGGCTCCCCAATCGCTCGCGCACGACGGCGAACACCTGTGGCTCGGATCGTGGGAGACGGCCAAAGTGTACGGAATCTTCCCGAGCCAAGGTCGCGTCTTCGAAGAGACGCGCGCGCCGGGAAAACCGGTCAGTGCCGTCTCGGTCGGCGACGAATTGCGGTTCGTCTGTTCTGAAAACGACGACGACGACAACCGCTTCGTGCGTCGCTTCGTGCCCGGACATGGTTTCAAATCGCACGATTCGGTTCCGTGTCCCGAAGACACCGGATCGTTCCTTGCGTACGATGGCGAGCATCTGTGGCTGAGTCAGCGCTTCAACAAGCGCGTGCTGGAACTCGATGCGCTCTATCGCGTCGTTCGCACGGTCGATATCGGCTCTGAGATCATAGGTACCGCATGGGTCGGCGAGCGCTTGTATCTGTCGACCTGGCTCGGGAAAGAGCACGGAGGGTGCCGGATCGCATATATCGAGGCGCGGGCCGAACGTCCGCAGCCGCTGTTCGTTGCTCAGTCGCCCTTCGCCGCCGTCTCGCTCGCGCGTGACGGCGATCGTTTGTGGACCAACGATTTCAAGAATAACGAAATCGTCGCGTTTCACATTCCAGCCTAATTGAGCAGGAACTTGGTCTTTCGCAACTTCATCAGCGCCGTGCTGCTGCTCGTTGCGATTCTCGGGATAATCAATCAGGTCTCATCCGTACGAAGTGGGACGATTACGCTAAGCGACGCCCGCGTTCAACTCATAGCCTACTCGCTGATCGCAGTCTATGCGTTCGTTTCGCTGATCATTCGCATGCGGCCGCAGAGAAAGCCCTGACCGGCCGAGCGTTCAGCGCGAGCGGTTCGCCTCCGCCTCGCGCTTGAGCGCGGCGAGCATCATCTCGGCGTTTTCCTTGACCTTCTTGTGCAACGTCGGGCCGATCAGTTCGGCTAACGTCGGCACGCCGAAATCGTATTCGACGAAGAGCGTGACGTGCGTGCGGCCGTCGCCATCTTCGAAACGCCACGTCCCCTCGAACGTATCGAGATCGCCCTCTAAGAGTTTGTAATCGACACGCAGCGCCGTATCGTCGAAGCGGTCTTCCTCGATCCATTCGATCGGCGCCTCTTCCACCAGCGTCTTCCAGCGCGAGATGATCCGGTCGGGGTGGCGCTCGACGATCGTGACCGACTCAACGTCGGGCATGAACGCCGGGAAGCGTTCTTGATCTTTCGCCAACTCGTACACGTCCCGCGCCGGCGCATCGACGACGATCGTGATTTCGACCGCGGGCATGCTACCTCGAATCGCTTTGCAGCGTGCCGAGCCGCTCGTGCGCGGCGTGGACCCCGGCGCGTAGTGCTTCGAGCGCTCGCTCGATCTCGTCCGGCGCGACGATCAGCGGTGGCTCGAGCCGGATGACGCGCTGCTGGTTCAGCGTCCAGGCCGCGGTCACGCCCGCTTTGAGCATCTCGGGGATGATCGTGCCGCCGTATCCCTCGTTCGTCAGTTCGACGCCGACCAAAAGTCCGAGGCCGCGCGCCTCGCGTAAGACCGACGGATACTCGCTTACGATACGGCACGCGCCGGTTAGCAACTGCTCGCCGCGCAGGCGCGCGTTCTCGATCAGGTTTTCATCGCGCAGCACTTCGAGCGCAGCCAGCGCCGCCGCGCAGGCCAGCGGGCTGCCCCCGAACGTCGAGGTATGCATCAGCGGCGCGTTACCGTACGCGGCATTCCAGACCGAGGGACGCGCGATGTACGCGCCGATCGGCACGACGCCGCCCGAGAGTCCCTTGGCCAAGGTCATCACATCGGGCACGACGCCGTCGCGGTCGCAACCGAACGGCATGCCGCAGCGCCCAAGCCCGGTTTGAATCTCGTCGGCGATCAGGAGCGCACCGGCGCGGTCGCACAATTCGCGCGCGCGCGCCAAGTAGCCGAGCGGCGGAACGTGAACGCCTCCTTCACCCTGCACCGGCTCGACGATAAATGCCGCCGCGTCATCGAGTTCGGCGGCAAGCGCGTCGGCGTCGCCGAACGGCACGTGCACGATCTCCGGAACGAGCGGCGCGTAGGCGCTCTTGAAGGCAGCGCGACCGCTCGCCGAGAGCGCTCCCAGCGTCTTGCCGTGGAACGCGTCGTGCGTGGCCACGATCTTGGAACGCTTGGTCGCCGCGCGGGCGAGCTTGAGCGCGCCCTCGACCGCTTCGGTTCCACTGTTGCCGAAGAACGAGATCTCGAGATCGCCGGGCGTGATACGCGCCAATTCGCGCGCGAGGCGGCCCGCCAGCGGATCGAACATCGTCTTGCCCGCCAGCGACATCAGTTCGAGCTGAGCGTGGACGGCGGCGACGACGCGCGGATGCGAGTGACCGAGCGTGAAGACGCCGTATCCTCCCGCAAAGTCCAAATAGGCCTTCCCGTTATGATCCCAGATCGTCGTGCCTTGCGCGCGCACCTCGATCGTCGAGCCCGAGATCTTCATGACGCGTGCCAGCGGTGGATTGAGAAACCGGCGATAGTTCTCGTAGGTCTCGTCGTACAGCGCTTGCGGCGAGTCGGCGCCGTAGAGCGTCTTCACGCCGCGATCATCCCGTCGTTTTCCCGCTCCAACCGCTCGATCGTGGTTTCGACGATGCCGAGGGTCTCGGCCGCCGTTTCAGTGCGCATCAACCGTTCGCGCAGTTCGCTCGCACCACGAAAACCTTTCAGATAATAGCCGAGATGCTTGCGCATCTGCGGAACGGCGCGCGCTTCGCCCCACTCGTCGACCATCGTGCGGTAGTGATGCAGCGCGAACCGCAGTCGTTCGGCCGCGGGTGGCGTCGCCTCGGGCTCGCGGCCTTCCATCAGCGCGCGAATCTGACCGGCGAGCCACGGGTTGCCCAAGATCGCGCGCCCGAGCATGATGCCGTCGACGCCGCTCTCGCGCATGCGATTCATCGCACCCTGCGGATCGGAGAGATCGCCGTTTCCGATCACCGGAATCTCGACGGCGCGTTTGAGCGCGGCGATGTGCGACCAATCCGCGTTGCCTTTGTAAAACTGCTTGGCGGTACGCGCGTGCAAGGTCAGGGCCGCGATGCCGACGGCCTGCGCGCGTTTGGCGACCTCTTCGTAGACCAGGGTGCCTTCGTTCCAACCCAAGCGCATCTTGACGGTTACCGGACAATCGACCGCGGCCACGACCGCGCGCATGATCGCCTCGCAGTGCACGACATCGCGCAGGCACGCGCTACCGCCTTCGGTCTTGGTTACCTTGGGCGCGGGGCAGCCGAAGTTGATGTCGACGATATCGGCGCCGCACTCACGCACCACTTTGGCGGCGTGCGCCATCAGCGCCGGATCGTTGCCCCAAAGTTGCGTCGCAACCGGTTTCTCGACCCCGTGCTGATCGATCATCTCCATCGTGCGCCGGTTGCCGTATTGCAACGCGTTCGACGAAACGAACTCGGTCACGGTCAGGCCGAAGCCGAAGGGTTTGTAGAGCGCGCGCAAGGTTCGGTTGGTGACGCCGGACATCGGCGCCAAAACCATCGGAGGCCAAAGCTCGATCGGACCGATGCGGAGCGGCGCGGCAACGTGCGGCATGAGGCCTAACTATACCACGCGGAGGCCATACCCTATCGCGCTCAGGGCAAGAGCGCAAAGTTGCTCGCGCCCAAGTCGGGCAACGCGACCAGCGCGTGCGTGCGCGGCAAGAACCAGGTCAGGGCGCGCATCACGCCCGCGAAGCGACTTTCGTCGCCGCCGAAATCGGCCGGGCTGAGATCGAACGCAAGATTGGTCGGCGGGTCGAGTGCCGGATCGACGACGAGCGCAATCTTGGGATCGGGGACGCCGGCGGCTTGGCGCAAGAACGCACCGAGCACGCGCCGGGCTCGCGTCGGCAAGTACGCTTCCGCCGGCGCACCGACGGCGACTTCCCTGCCGGTCTCGATCTTCTCACTCCACACGCCGTCGGCGCGGGTTGCGAGCGCATCGCGTCCGCTCGGATCGCCGTCGAAATTCTCAAAAAGACTTAGCGCCAACAGATCGCCGTAGGTGAAGACCCACTCGGGGTCGCCGCTGCGCTCCGGATCTCCGAAGACCGCTACGCCGAAACCACTATCGAGCACGTGCTCGAGCACGTGCGAGATGCAGAACGGCGTGAACGCGCCGGCGGGCGGTAGCGCGAGTTGAAAGTACGGGAAACCGTCGGGGCCCCAGACGACTTGCGGTTCGAACGAGACGAGGCTCGCGTCGACGACCGCCGCGTAGAGCGCGGCGCGCCACGCGTCGTCGCGCGTTTCGCGCGGCGTCGCAAAGAGTTTGGCAAGCGCTTGCGTCTGCACTAGATCGAACTTCGGCACCGTGAATCCTTCTCGAGCGCTCTAGCCGCGAACTTCGCGCTCGTAGAATTCGCGCAATCCGTGCAAAACGAGATGCGGCTCGACCACGTCGATCGCTTTCGTATGCTTGGCGATCACGTCCGCCAAGCCGCCGGTCGCGACGACCTTTGCCTCAGCGCCGATCTCGGCGTGCATGCGCGCGACGATCCCTTCGGTCTGACCGACAAAACCGAAGATGATCCCGGCCTGCAACGCGGCGACCGTGTCGCGGCCGACCGCGCCGCCCGGCGATTCGAGCGCGACCTGCGGCAGCTTCGCGGTGCGTTCGACCAGCGCGTCGATCGATATCTGGATGCCCGGCGCGATCGCCGCGCCCAAAAACTTTCCGTCGCGCGAAACCGCGCCGAAGGTCGTAGCGGTGCCGAAGCCGACCACGATGACGGGGTCTCCGTAGTCGCGCCGCGCCGCGACCGCTGCGGCGAGCAGGTCGGAGCCGAGTTCCTTCGGCCGCTCGGTGACGACCTCGATCAAACCTTGCGTCGCCGCGCTGAACATCTGCGGATGGCGCCCAAACTGGAGCAAACAGCCCTCGGCGAGCGCGCGATCGTTTTGCGGGACTACGCTCGAGACGACGATCGCTTCGACCGCCTCCACCGGAACGTCGGTGCGCCGAAAGAGCGCCGCGAACAGCACGCCGAATTCGTCGCCGGTACGCCGTCGAGCCGTCGTGACGCGCCAGGTCTTGCGCAACTCAAGCCCGTTTGCCGGATCGCCCGCGAAGAAGCCGAGCTTGGTGTCGGTGTTCCCGACATCGATCGCAAGCAACACGCGCTAGCCGTGCTCGCGGATATCTTGCAACGCGTCCCAAAGTCGACGCGCCATTTCGCGTTTCGGCGCCCGGCCGAGCTCGCGGCGATCGCTCTCGCCCCACAGGACGACGAGCTCGTTATCGCCCGAACCGAACCCCACGCTGCTGCCCGAAACGTCGTTGACCGCAATCGCATCGAGCCCTTTCGAGCGCAGCTTTTCACGCGCGTTTGCCTCGATTGATTCCGTCTCCGCGGCAAAGCCCACGAGAAACGTGTCGCAGTTTCGTTCGCCGATCGCGGCGAGTACGTCGGGCGTGCGATCGAGTTGGATCGTGCTCCGCTCGTCGTGCTTCTTGATTTTTTGCGCGAACGTTTGGACCGGCCGCCAATCGGCGACCGCCGCCGCGGCGATCACGATATCGGCCTCGCCGAAGTGCGCCAGCGCCGCGTCGTGCATCTCTTGCGCCGAGGTCACGCGCACGACGTTCGCACCGTCGGGTGGATCGACGAGCGTCGGTCCCAAGATGAGATCGACGCGCGCTCCGCGCGCGAGCGCCTCGCGGGCCAGTTCGATGCCCATCGTTCCGGTAGAGGCATTTGAAAGAAACCGTACCGGATCGATCGCTTCGCGCGTAGGTCCGGCCGTGATCAAGACGCGCTGGCCCTCCAGATCTCGAACGCGCGATAGCGCGCCATCGATCGCGGCGAGGATCGCATCCTCTTCCGCCAAGCGTCCGATTCCGGTCTCGCGTTCGGCCAGAAAGCCGACGTCCGGAGCAACGACCGCAATGCCGCGCGCCTCGAGGACTCGCAGATTCTCGCGCGTCGCCGGATGTTCGTACATCGCATCGTTCATCGCCGGCGCGACGATGATTGGAATGCGCGCGGCGAGCGCGGCGTTGGTCAGCAGGTCGTCGGCGATCCCATGCGCCAGTTTTGCGATCAGGTTAGCCGTTGCGGGAACGATCGCCAGCACGTCCGCCGCGCGCACGAGCGAGATGTGCGGGATCGTTTCGGGCGCGTCCCAAAGCGACGTGTAAACGGGGTTGCGCGTCAGCGCCGCAAAGGTCAGCGGTCCGACGAAATGCTGCGCGCCGTCGGTCAAGATCACATCGACGCGATCGCCCCGCTGCACGAGCGCACTGGCCAGTGCAGCCGCCTTGTATGCGGCGATCCCGCCGCAGACGCCCAGCAGAATGCGCGCCATCAGCCGCGTCGTACGCGTGCGTGGCGGGGGGGCAGCCGTCACGAGCGGGTCCACGCCGTCCGGCGCCGCGACCGACGCGTTATCCAGCAAGCGCGTCGCACCCGCACGCGCCGCGGCGACGACGAGCGCGGGCCCGGCAGCCGATTCCAGCGGAGCGAAGCTCACGGGATCGACAATTTCGAGATAGTCCCAGACGAGCGGCCGCTCGAGCATATCCTTCCCGGCAGCCAACGCGCGGTCACGGTCGCGTTCGCCCAGCGCGATCGCGCTCGCGATCGCGTCGAGCGCGCGGTGCAGGCTCGGCGCAGCGGTACGTTGCTCCGGCGTCAGATATGCGTTGCGGCTGGAAAGCGCCAATCCATCGGGTTCGCGGGTCGTGCGGCACACGACCACGCTGGTCGCGAGGTCGAGGTCGCGAACCATCGCGCGGATAACGGCCGTCTGTTGCGCGTCCTTCGCGCCGAGATAGAGCGCGGTCGGCTCGATCGCATGCAACAGTTTTGCGACGACGCTTGCGACGCCGGCGAAATGGCCCGGGCGGCGTTCGCCTTCGAGCCGCGCACCGAGCGCACCGGCGTCGATCGATGTGGTGAAGCCTGCCGGATACATGCGTTCGGCCGACGGCGCATACAACAACGTGACGCCCGCCGCTTCCAGCAGCGCGGCGTCGCTTTCGAACGATCGCGGATAGCGTTCGAAATCTTCGTGCGGACCGAACTGCAGCGGGTTGACGAAGATCGATGCGACGACGCTCGCGTTCTCCGCGGCCGCTCGCTCGATCAAACTCAAATGGCCGGCATGCAGCGCGCCCATCGTCGGAACCAGACCGACCGGCCGCACCAGCGTGCGTGCGATCGCGCGGGCCGAGCCCGGCGTCTTCACGATGTGCACGTTAAGGCTCCGGCGAGTCGGCGCGTCTGACGCGAAGGAGTGTGCGCCCAATCTGGAAGCGGTCGCCGAGTTCGATCGGCGTTTTGGCGCTGACCGCTTGACCACCGACCTTCGTACCATTTCGGCTCGCCAGGTCCATAAGCACCAAACCCTCACCCTCCTCGCGGAGCTGGGCGTGAAGGCGCGAAACGTAGCGATCGAGCTTGATACAGGCTGCGGCCACAGCATCGTCGCGGCCGATGGTGATCTCGGCGTCGAACGACCAGGTCTTGCCGTCCAGGGGGCCGCTCACCACTTCCAGGATATACATTTCGTGCGAGACTTTAGTTCCCGCGGGTCGAACTCCCCCGGCGGGGGGCCGGAGAAGCAAACGGGAAGGGAAGAGCATGAGCACGGGACCGGAGCCGGCCGCACACCAAACGATCGAAGACCTCGAGCGGCTTCTCGCCAATCTGGTGGACATCGATCCTGAGGCGTTGCGTGAAGAGGAGCTCCAGGAAACGCTAGCGATGCTCGACACCCTCGAAGGGAAGACGATTCGTCGCGCGACGTACGAGCGGAACCGCATCGTCGTCGAGACGAGCGACGGAAACCGCTACTTCTTCTACGGCTTCATCGGCGGCGGAGAACCGTCCGCCTGACCTAATCGGCGGCGGTTTCGCCCTCGAGCGCGAGACGCTGCACTTCGCTCGCGACGTAGCGGATGATCTCTTCCTGTTCACGCGGATCGATCTGCGTGAAGGCGATGCCGTGGAAGAACAGTTGCTCTTCGGCATTATAAAATGAGAGTACGATTCGACCGCGCGCGACCATCTCGCGATCGCCGCCGGGGAGCTGGAAACGCAGCAAGAGCACGGCGCCGAGCGGCAGATCCTCGTCGGTCGAGACGCGCACGCCGCCGCCGCCGAGATCGCTCGAGTGGCCCGCCTTGGGCTCTTCGACGCCCTCGCGCACGTAGGAGACGGGGAAGTCGACCGCAACGCGGACGTAGCGCCGCCGATAGGGGGCCTCGCCGTTTTTCGAGTTCGCGTCGGGCTGTTCGTTCAAGCCGGCTCTCTCCAGGTCATCACGTTGTCTTCTGCGGGACGATGGGATTGCTTTCCTTGACAAGCGCCTCGGCGGCAAGAACCGCTCCAAGCGCAACGTGCTCCCGCATCGTACCACCTTGAAGATAGACTTCGTACGGCTCCCGGAGCGGCGCATCGCAAGAAAGCTCGATCGTGGCCCCGCTGACGAAGGCCCCGCCGGACATCACGACCGGCTCGCGGTACCCCGGCACCGGCCCCGGCTCGGGTGAAAAGCATCCGTTGACCGGCATGGCGCGCTGCAAGCCGCGGGCGAAAGCCACGACCTTGGCGGGCTCGCCCAGGCGGATCGCTTGGACGATGTCGCTCCGGGCGGCGCCTGGCAGCGGATCGACCGCGTAGCCCAACTCTTCGAAGAGCGCGGCGGCAAAGTCCAGACCGGCCAGGGCTTCGGCGACGACGAGCGGCGCGTAGAACAGCCCTTGCACAAGCGCCCGGCCGAAGCCGAGCGTCGAACCGAGCGCCGCGCCGAGCCCGGGCGCGTAGTGATAATCGGCGACCCGCTCGACCACGGCGGCGTCACCGGCAATATAGCCGCCGCCCGGCGCCAGGCCGCCGCCGAGGTTCTTGATCAGCGATCCCATGACCGCGTCGACGCCGTGGTGAGTTGGCTCGCTTGCTTCGACGAGCTCGCCGTAACAGTTGTCCACCAGCACCAACGCCTGCGGCGCGATGGCCTTGACGGCCCGCGCGATCGCGCCGCACTCCGCCACCCCGAGCGAGCGGCGCGCCGCATACCCGCGCGAGCGTTGCACGAAGACGACGTCGACCCCGCGCGCGCAACGTTCGGCAAGCGTCGCAAGATCCGCGCCACCGTCCGCGCCGAGCGCGACTTCATCATACGTCATTCCGCGCGTAACGAGCGCGCCGGGCGCGTCGGCGATCGCGTTGCGCAACGTGTCGTATGGGCGGCCCGTCGCCGAGACGAGCGTTCCGTCGCGCGGCACGCACGCCGCCAACGCCGTGACGATGGCATGGGTTCCGCTCACGAACGAGAGTCGCGCCAGCGCGCGCTCCGTTCCGAACAGCCGGCAGAGTAACGATTCGTAGCGCGCGCGCGCCTCATCGTCGTAGCCGTACCCGAGCGTTCCGGCGAGATCGCTCTCGACGATGCCCTCATCGACGAAGGCCTGCAAGACCGCCGCCTTTACGCGCGACGCGACCGGCCGCTCGATCGCGCCCGTACGCGTGGCTGCGCGGCGCGCGGCCGCTGCGACTTCGTGCGCGACCGTGAAGCGTTCCAAGATCGCTTCGATCATTCGTCCGCCCCCAGCATGCGCTCGTGACGTTCGAAGAGCGCGACGAACGGCATGTAGATCGCCGCCGCCAAGAGCAGATTGAGCGCGATCAAAACGATCGAGCGCCAATCTTTAGTGGCCAGAAACACGCTGAACGGTAGCGGGATGGTCGACGGAATGTAAAACGCGGGACGCGCGACCAAGCCGAGATGTATCGCTTCCCAGCTCACGACAGCGAGCAGCAGCGGAGCGACGACGAAGGGAACGCAGAGATACGGATTGAGCACCAGCGGCAGGCCGAACATCAAGGGCTCGTTCGCGTTGAAGAGCGACGGCACGAGCGTCGCATACGCCACCGTGCGGGCACGCTTGGTCCTGCTGCGTAAGAGCAAGAGCACGAGCGGGAGCGTCGCGCCCGCACCGCCGGGAAAGACGAAGAGAAACATCGAGACGGTGACGATGTGCGGCAGCGGCTGACCGTGCGCGAGCGCTTCGGTATTCTGCGCTTGCAGTTGAATGTAGACGGGTAGCACGACGGCTGCGAGTAGCGCCGGCCCGTGAATGCCGACCGCCCAGAGCAGCGTTTCGACCAGCGTGATGATCAGCAGCGCGGGCAGAGTGTCGCCGAGCGTCCCAAGCGGCGCGATGACGACGTCGAGCGCGTCGGTCAATGAGATTCCGGCAACGCGCAACAACGCGGCGGCGCCGACGATCAGAACGGCGCCGGCAAGCAGGCCGTAGCGCGGCCCGAATCGCGCGCGTAGCGTCGCCATCAAGCTGACCGAGATCAAGCCGATTCCGATCGCCAGAAACAGACCGCTGCTGCCCAGCGCTTTGGCCAAGCTTTCGAACGAGGTCGCGCGCCCGTACGGCAGCGACAACGCGAACGCCGCAATCGCGACACCGAGCGCCAGCGCGACCGGAACCCGGCGCCGCCGCGCGAGATCCAGTGCGAGCAGCACGACGAGGAGCGCCGACATAATGCCGAACGCGGCGCCGAACGAGCGAGAAAAACGCGTCAGCAGATCGCCCGCCGGCTGCAGCGTCATGAAGAGCACGAGCCCCGCAGCGAGACCGATGAAACTCCACGGGAGCGCCCAGCGGATCGCCAACATCTCGGGCGACTCGGAGAAGGCGCGCAGCCGCGGGATAACGACAGCCTCGATTCGCCGCAAGCGCAGGGCCGCAGTATTCACCGCCGACGCTCATTCGCGCCGGGGCTACGTTCACCCGGTTAGAGGCGGCGGAAAACGGCCGCCACTCGACCGACCACGGTCACCTCGTCGGCGTAGATCGGTTCCATCGTTCGGTTCTCCGGTTGCAGCCGCACGCGCCCGCTCTCGCGGTAGAAGCGTTTGACCGTGGCCTCGCCATCCAGCATCGCGACGACGATCTCGCCGTTGCGGGCATCGGGCTGTGGCGCGACCACGATCAGATCGCCGTCGAGGATCGCCGCGTCGACCATCGAGTCGCCTGCGACGCGCAGCATGAAACTGCCCTGCTTGCGCGCCAGTTCGGCCGGAACCGGGAACTCGCCCTCGATATTCTCCGTCGCCGTGATCGGCACGCCGGCGGCGACCTTCCCGACGATCGGCAGCACGCCGTGTTCGACCTGGCGGCGCTCCGTTTGGCGCGAGGACTCGGTCACAAGGGCCCGCGGCTTGGTCGGATCGCGATGGATCAGACCACGCTTTTCGAGCGACTTGAGGTGCGACTGCACGGTGGAGGAGGACGAGAGGCCAACCCGCTCGCCGATCTCTCGGACGGAGGGCGGGTACCCGCGTTCGTCCGTGAAATCGCGGATGACCTCGAGGATGCGCGCCTGGCGCTCCGTCGGGGCTCGGTCTATCACTGGTGACTCCTAATGAGAGTTTCCGAGAGAGCGGTGCTAAGGCGCGCCGCCGATTGGGTACAAGATTACCACACGGTCCCCTGATAATGCAAACATACGTTCGAGTGCGCCAGGCCGCCCCGATTTTTGGCGGACGCAGCCGCACAGTCAGGACTTACGATAGAACGGCTATACTCCCAGACCTTGACTTGTCCACAGGCGCCTTGCTAGAATATGGTGGACGAACAGGCGTTTGGCCCAAGATATGGGCCGAGGAGCGTAAGATGTACCCCCCGAGACGGAAGATCACGCTGATGCCGGCCATCGCCTTGGCCGCACTGGGCGCCCTCGTGGCCTTTCCGGCGCTGTCGTCATCCCGGCTCTATGCCGCCGGCCCCGAGCGCTTCTCGAGCGTGGCCGTGCATCGTGGCGACACCTTGTGGTCACTCGCTGAGAACCGGACGCCGGCCGGCGGAAACATCCAAGACACGGTCGACACGATCATCGCGGTCAACCATCTGAACGGAGCGACGGTCCTCCCGGGCCAGCGCTTGAAGATCCCGCGCTAAGCCTTACCCCCGCCGCGACGAAGGAAGAGCAGCCAACCCGGCTGCTCTTCTTCGTTTGTCCCACTCTTGCTCCGGAGCAAGGGCGCTACGGCTTGCGTCGCAGCACGACGCTGTGCTGCCCATGCCGATTTAGAAACTCCAACCCCTCAACGATCCAAGTATCGAGCCCACCATGCACGTGCCCAGCCACCTCACGCACGACATGCGCCCGATCCTTCAACCAAGCCAACTCCGCCCGAGTACTAGCTGGCGAGACCGCTTCCTCACATTCCTCACAATGATATTCGTATTGCACTCGCGCTGACTTTACCGCAAAGAGAAGAGGCCCCCGCGCGCGCAGGTTTGCCGCCGTCCTCCAATGGTTGTCACGACCAGACTCCATAGAGGACTCTCGCCTCCCAGTCAGCGCCCATGCCGGGCGCAAAAAGAATCGGGCCCCCGGTTTGCGCCGAGGACCCGTTTCTTTAGATCAGACGGTTGAAGTCTAGATCTTGACCTTCAGATTGACGAACAGGGTGAACGGGCTGGTCGCGAAGGTCGGCGTGTACGGCTGGTTGACGTATGGCTGGATCGCTTGACCAGGGTTGTACACATTCCCGACGTCGCCGGTGTACCCGTTTCCGAGCCCGTCGACGCCGTACGAGCAGGCATTCGCTACCGCCCACTTCACCGCCGTCCCGCCGAAGCAGGAGTTGACGATATTGGTTGCGTTCACGACGAGCGTCATCCTCGAGCTGAGGTCGTAGGTCGCTTGCAGGTGTAATTGCAACTGCGCAGGCTGCGCAAATCCTCCGATGCCATCGAAGCGACCGGTGTAACGATCCGGGATCGCCGCGAGTTGGGAGCCACATGTCCCCGCGTCGAACGCGGAGCCCGTGGTTTGGCCCGCCGTGCCGCCCGAATAACGCGGATCGCTTGGACTGAGGGCCCCTAGGGCCGCGCAGGTGTCGGGAGCGACGCCTAGCGTGGTCTCCGGAGCGCCATAGCGCTGTCCGGCGAACATCTGGACGATCGGCGCGATCGCGAATTTGCCCCTTCTCCAGTTGAGAACCAAGCTCGCGATGTAGGGCGCCCCGTAGGCATTGTAGCTGCTTCCGATCCCGACCGGTATGAGGTCGAAGGCCGGGTAGCTGCCATTCGGATCGACCAACCCCTGAGCCGTCGCGTTCCAATAGGGGTTCGCGATGCTCGCCCCAGCGCAAGCATTGTCCGCCGTACCGGCTGGCGTGTAACACGGCGCCGCCGCGGCCCCGCCTACTGTCGAACCGCAGATCGACTGCCCATACTGCGTCTTGCCGGCCAAGCTGCCGCCCGCCGCGCAGGCCTTGGTGTAGGCATTGTAGTTGGCGACGTCGATGTTGAACGGTGTGATCACAGATGTACCGTTCGGCAAGGGCGTGTACTTGATGTATGTGTTCGTATACGTGAAGCTCAAGCGCGCTGACAAGCCCTGGGCCGCGAAGTTCCCCTTGTCGAGCTCAAATTCAATGCCCTGGGAGGTCTGCTTCCCGACGTTGGCGCCGGAGACAAAGAACGTCGCTTGGTTGAGGAAGAACTGCTCGATCTGACCTTGGGTTGTGCGCCAGAACGGCGTGATCTTCATCGACGTGTCGCCGCGGAACTGATGCTCGATCGAGAAGTCGTAGTTGTTCGAGATCGACGGCATGATCCCGTGATCGGGCGAGGTGAAGCCGAACTTGTTGAACGCGTAGGTGTTGTAGAGTAAGCTCGGAGCGTCTGGCTGTAACGCGTTGTACTGGACGAACGCGCTGATCGGGCCTTGGC